>CALBOC010000171.1 GCA_937896705.1 uncultured Micrococcaceae bacterium
AGGTCGAGATGCACCCATATTTCGGACAGGCAGAACTGCGCGACTTTCACGCCAAGTATGGCATTCAGACCCAAGCGTGGTCACCGCTGGGTCGCACCACAGACATGATTCAAGACCCGGTGCTGGTCAAGATCGCCGAAAAGCACGGCGCAACCCCAGCCGAAGTCGTGCTGGCCTGGCATGTGCAACACGGATCCATGCCACTTCCGGCGTCATCAAACCCAGACCGTCAGCGCCAGAACTTGCATTTCGATGTCGAACTCGATGCTCAAGATATCGCTGACATTGACGGGCTGGAACGCGGCCGGCTGTTCTACGACCCCGCCGAGCACGAAGAGTTCTAGTAACCGCCCTGAAGTATCAAAACCCAACCGGAACTCTCTGGACGGATGTTCCTCGTCCAACGCCGCTGTGTAAATATATTGTTTGGCCGCGTGAGCGGCATCCTCGGCACTTATTCCATGTTTTAGCGCCGAATGGTGAACTTTCATGCAGTGCCTGTCCATGAACGCACTGCTTCACGGATCGCTTCAGAGCGTGAGAGATCGCGTTCATCTGCGAGCTCATTTAAAGCTTTCAGTAAAGCTGCGTCCATCCGAACCGGTATGACCGTACTGGGGCCGTCACCAATGGTGGGACGACCCCGCTTACGAAGTGTTTCGACGTCGTAGCCGCCCTCAGCTTCGTCGGCCCACTCTTGAATCTGTTCCTCAGAGATCTGCCGTCCATTGACTGTTTCTTCGCCCATATTAATAGTGTAATACGAAAAGTTTGGACAGGAAACCTTTTTGGATGTTCAGTTCACCTCTTGCAGTCTTGGTAAGTCTGTATTCCACCACGGTCTGCAATGTAGGCAGCGTCCAGGCGACTACACTAATCTATGTCCGATTGTAAGGATTGTGAGTAGATGCGCCCAGTACACCAACGACGAACCTCAGTGCCCGGTAACCTCATCCGAGGAGCCCTTATTGGGGTGGTAGAAACCATTCCTGGGATCTCGGGTGGCACGGTGGCCCTGGTGGTTGGGATCTACCAGCAGCTCATCGAATCCGCCTCCGCGCTCATCCGCTGGGGGATCTCCCTGGTGCGCGGTCGAAGCGATGAAGCCCGCCAATACTGGGAGCAAGTCTCCTGGCGACTCCTCATTCCTTTGGGCATCGGCATGGTGGCGGCAGTGTTCACTGTCGCTGGGCCGGTAGCGGACCTGGTGGAAACCTATCCGGAGCAGATGCGCTCGCTGTTCTTCGGGATGGTCGCCGCCTCAGTCCTGGTGCCCTTGCTGATGGTTCGGGACGACGTGCAATATCAGCGCAAAGCCCTCGGTTGGCGTCACCTGTGGCTGTTTATTGCCGGCGCCGTGATCACCTTTGGCATCCTTTCGTTGCCCGGCACCACAACGCTTGAACCGCACTGGTATATCGTAATGCCGGCGGCAGCGATCGCCGTGTCTGCGCTGGTGCTGCCCGGGCTCTCCGGGTCATTAATCCTACTAACCGTTGGACTTTATGAGCCCACCCTGCGGGCGGTGGAAGCCCTCGACGTGGGTTATCTGGCGGTCTTTATGGCTGGACTTATTTTGGGAGCCATTGTGATTGTCCAGCTGATGAAGTGGTTGCTCGACCACCATCATGCGGTGACGTTGTTGATCCTGTCGGGTGTCATGATCGGTGCGTTGCGCGCACTGTGGCCCTACCAAAACGCGGACGGTTCGCTCCAGCCCCTCGGTGAGGCCGTGGGGCTCAACGTGCTCCTTGCACTGCTGGGCGCTGCCGTGGTGATTGTCATGATCGTGCTTGACCGTCGCATGAGTCGCCGTGCACCCCAACCCGTCCATTAGAGTCGCCGCCGTGGTGCTGATTAACAACGCCGGCCAGGTCGCATTGGTCCGCAAGCAGCAGACCACCGCGCTGATCTTTCCCGGCGGTAAACCGGAACCGGGTGAAACCGCTCGCGCAGCCGCAGCTCGCGAACTGCACGAAGAACTTGGCATCGTGGTGCCGGCTGAAGACTTAGTTTACGTAGGGGAGTACACCACACCGGCCGCAAACGAAGCTGCGACCGAACTGCAGTCTGAGGTCTACAGCACGCACCTGCCGCCCGGACAGCATGCGAGCGCGCAGGCCGAAATCGCCCAGTTATGGTGGGTGGATCCCGCTGCGCTTGACGTGCCCACCGGGTACCGCTTGGCGCCGTTGAGTTCCCGCGTGCTGCACCAACTGGCACAAGGTACCGTCCCGGGGCAGCACCGGTAGGAGGAGAGGCACCCTCATGGACATGACTATGGACGAGTTTGAAACGCTCGTCACCGAAGTGCTCGACTCACTCGACGATGAGATCGTGGGCGGGTTAGAAAACGTTGTTTTTGTCGTCGAGGATCGTCCGGCCGATGGATCCATGGACCTGCTGGGGTATTACGAGGGCTATGACCGAGATGCCCGCGCTGATTATGGCTTTGGCCAACTGCCCGACCAAATCGTGTTGTTTCGTGAGCCGCTGCTGGCAATCTGCGACGACGAACAGCAGTTGCGACATGAAGTCCGAGTGACTTTGATCCACGAGATTGCCCACTACTACGGCATCGACGACGATGCGCTGCATGAGCTGGGTTGGGCCTAAGGTCGCCTCAAACCTCGCCGCTAGACCACAAGGAGACTCTATGACGCAGTATCAGCCCTATTCGCAGCCGCATCAACCACCTGAGCTTGGCTTCGATTCCCTTCCTACGCCTCAAGACGACGAAACCTTGGGCAGCTGGATTCTGGTGGTGCTGCTCACCCTCATCCCGCTGGTGAATATTATCTACCTGCTCGTGTTGGCATTTGGTGCTAGCACGTCGATTGCCAAGCGGAATTTTGCCCGGGCAAGTCTGATCTGGATGGCAGTTGGGCTTGTGGTGACCATCGTGCTGGCCGTTCTCCTGGCGGTAGCAGGGCTCTCACTCTTTGCAGAGCTGGCCAATACCTATCTCGTGTGCTTGGTCTGACATCGAGGCCGTCACAGTTACCCTAAGCTCAACTATCACCTGGATAGTGATGTACTTCACTGCGTTATACTTCGATCACTAGCAGGTCGGTGAGGGAGGGGCTATGAAGCTGCAGGGCAAGGAGCAGCAAGCATTTCAGCGGCGTGAGTGGTCTTTTCAACGCGTCGGCACCATCGTACTAGTCGCGTTTATTCTTGCTGGCTTTCTAGGCTTCCTGGGTACCGGCCCGTTGGCCACCACCACTCGTTCCAGTGCGAATAGCGTAGTGACCGTCGAATATGACTGGGTCGCGCGCGCTAAAGCAGATAACGATGTGAGGATAGTGCTTCCGCCCCGGGCCGTCGAAGATGGCACTGTCATACTAGAACTCGCGGGATCATGGCTAAGCGGCGTTGATATTGAAACTATCTCCCCCGAGCCGGTAGAACAACAAGCCATCCCGAACGGCGTAGCGCTGACGTTCAATGTTGAGCATTCCGACGAAGTCGACGTGTCTTTGTCGGTTGTGCCCCGCGAACTCTTTGGTCACGAGGCGAAGCTCACCGTGAGTGGTGAATCGGTTTCGTTTAATCAGTTTGTTCTGCCGTGAGGAGTTCATGATGGATGTCGTCATTCGCGCCGCGATCGTATACCTGGTGCTCCTAGTCATTCTGCGGATTACTGGCAAACGTTCAATGGCTCAGGTCACCATTTTTGATTTCATTCTCTTGCTCATTATTAGTGAGGCAGTGTCGGAAGCCCTGGTTGGTGAAGATCCTTCCCTGACCGCTGCAGCATTAATAGTCACCACGCTGGTCCTCTTAGACCGAGTCTCGGACTATTTCACATGGCGACTACCGCGTTTTAAGCGCATCCTGGAAAGCGCCCCCGTGGTCCTGGTCGAACATGGCCGACCGCTGCGTGACACTATGGACCGCGAACGGATCTCAGACGACGATATCCTCAGTTCCGCTCGAGAAACCCAAGGGCTGGAATCCATGGACCAGATTAAAT
>CALBOC010000172.1 GCA_937896705.1 uncultured Micrococcaceae bacterium
AAGGGGTAGCTTTAGAAGGGTGAAAGCCAAGAACATCTTTAAAGGGCCGGTCATTTGGATCGTCCTTGCAGTACTCGCGTTGCTGCTCGTCGTGCCTGTTCTATCGGGTTCGTCCTCGAGTCGTGTTGACACCTCGGTGGGTATCGAACTGTTAGAAAACAACCGGGCTGACGAAGCGCTGCTCGATGATAATGATCATCGGGTTGAGTTATCGCTGCAAGAGGACTTCGTCCATGAGGACCGCAATCTGGGCACCGAGGTGCACTTCTTCTACTCGAAGGATCGCGCCGAAACGATCGTGGACCTGATTGCCGGGGCCGAGCTGGACGATTACTCCGACCAGCCGGTGACGTCCAACTGGTTCTTGTCGATGTTGGGCTTCCTGATCCCATTTTTAATCATCGTCTTGCTGTTCTGGTTCCTGCTTTCGCGGATGCAAGGTGGCGGCAGCCAGATGATGAAGTTTGGCAAGTCGCAGGCCAAATTGATGTCCAAGGACAACCCGCAGGTGACATTTACTGATGTGGCCGGCGCGGAAGAGGCCGTCGAAGAGCTCCAGGAAATCAAAGAGTTCTTGACCGAGCCCGACAAGTTCAAGGCCGTCGGCGCGAAAATCCCGACCGGTGTGCTGCTCTATGGCCCGCCCGGAACCGGTAAAACCCTCATCGCGCGTGCACTAGCCGGCGAGGCCGGTGTGCCGTTCTATACGATTTCGGGTTCTGACTTCGTCGAAATGTTCGTCGGTGTCGGTGCCTCCCGTGTGCGTGACCTGTTTAACGAGGCGAAAAAGAACGCGCCGGCCATTATTTTCGTCGACGAAATCGATGCGGTCGGACGCCATCGTGGAGCCGGCGTGGGTGGCGGCAACGACGAACGCGAACAGACCCTGAACCAGCTGCTGGTCGAAATGGATGGCTTCGATGAGAACGCCAACGTCATTTTGATCGCGGCCACCAACCGTCCCGACGTCTTGGACCCGGCGCTATTGCGTCCGGGCCGTTTCGACCGGCAGGTGCCGGTGGAAGCGCCGTCGTTGGAAGGTCGACTCCAGATTTTGCGGGTGCACGCCCGCGGCAAACCGTTAGTTGATGATATTGACCTGTACGGTCTGGCGCAGCGGACCCCGGGCTTTTCGGGTGCAGATTTGGCTAACGTGCTCAACGAGGCCGCGCTGCTGACCGCGCGCTCGAACGCGCACCTGATCGACAACCGTGCCCTGGATGAAGCGGTGGATCGCGTTATGGCGGGGCCGCAGAAGCGCACCCGGTTGATGAATGACCACGAGCGGAAAGTCACCGCGTATCACGAAGGTGGGCACGCGCTGGTAGCCGCCGGGCTGAATCACTCGGCACCGGTGTCCAAAGTGACGATTTTGCCGCGCGGTCGCGCCCTGGGTTACACGATGGTCGTGCCGGATGAAGATAAATACTCGGTGACCCGCAATGAGCTGCTGGACCAGTTAGCCTATGCGATGGGCGGTCGCGTGGCCGAAGAAATCGTGTTCCACGACCCCTCCACCGGGGCCTCCAATGACATCACGAAGGCCACTGAAACAGCCCGGAAGATGGTCACCGAATACGGCATGTCTTCGCGGGTCGGGACCGTCAAACTCGGCTCGGGTGACGACGAACCATTCCTGGGCCGCTCCGGGATGGGCTCCAGTCGGGAATACTCCGACGAGCTGGCCTATGTGGTCGATGAGGAAGTGCGCAAACTGCTTGATGGTGCACACGCTGAAGCCTACTGGGTGCTCAACGAAAACCGCGATATCCTCGACGAGTTGGCCTCGCGCCTGTTGGAAAAAGAAACCCTGAACCGGCACGAACTGGCCGAGATGTTCTCGAATGTCCGAAAGTATCGGCCGCGCGAAACCTGGTTATTCCACGAGGATCGCCCGGTTTCGGATCTGCCACCGGTTGAAATGCCGGCCGGCACCGCGACCGACAATATGTCGCATCCGGAAACACATCATAACGGCGAACAGCCGTCCCTCGGTGACCACCAGGAGTCCTAGATGATTGACCAACCTCGAATCGAAGCTGCGATTCGTGAAGTCTTACTTGCCATCGGGGAAGACCCAGACCGCGATGGCCTGGTGGACACCCCCGCCCGAGTTGCGCGCGCCTACGGAGAGCTCTTCGCCGGCCTGCACCGCGATCCGGCCGAAATCTTAGGCACCACGTTCGACATTGCCCACGACGAATTGGTCCTGGTCAAAGACATCGAGTTCTATTCGATGTGCGAACACCACCTGGTGCCATTCCACGGCCACGCCCACATCGGCTATATCCCCTCGGCCGAAGGCAAAGTAACCGGCCTATCGAAGCTGGCACGACTGGTGGACCTCTTTGCGCGTCGTCCGCAGGTGCAGGAACGCCTGACCACTCAAATCGTCGAGTCGCTCATGGAGCATCTCAACCCGGCCGGGGCCATTGTGGTGCTATCGGCCGAGCACATGTGCATGTCCATGCGCGGTGTGCAGAAACCTCATGCTAAAACTGTGACGTCGGCGGTGCGCGGTCAATTGCGCGATCCGTCGACGCGGAATGAGGCCATGAGCCTGATTCTCAACGCCGGGGTACACTAAGCCCGGCGTTATCACTCAACAGGAAGGATCCCCATGTCAATCGGAGCTGTCCCAGGAACCGGTCCGGCCTCGGGCCCACTATCGGTCGTCCGTAAGGCCACCCGCAAGAAATTCGCGGATCTGCCAACCGACCGCACCCTGGTCATGGGCATCCTCAACGTCACCGACAACTCATTTTCCGACGGTGGCGAGAACTT
>CALBOC010000173.1 GCA_937896705.1 uncultured Micrococcaceae bacterium
GCCAGCGTTGTCTTACTCGTGGTGTTACTGATTCTGATAAACGAAGTGGTCAAACGCTTCGCTCGGCGACCCGAAATCAAAAACCCCAAGCAACAAGATCGGACGGATCACTAGGTCTTCCTGGAAAGTGAGCGGATTGTGCCAGCCGATCCGCGGCGGCGATCCGTTGTGTGAGCTCCCCATCCCCGGGAGTCATCCTGACACTCGAGTTGCCCAAAGAGCGGCTACAGCACATCGGTAGGATCGATCCGCAATCGCACGGTGGTCGCCTCACCGCGGGCGGAAAGTTGGGCCCGGGTGGTCTTGAGCGCCGAGATCACCTCGTCTGCGACGTAATGCGGGAAAAATAGCAATGCCCGATGTGTTTTTTCGTCAAAGGGCACCGGACCGATCCAGGGAGACTGTTCGGCGTGATACGGCAACGGTGTGCGACGAATGGTCTTCTGTACCTCGTCGAGCGGCCCTAGCAGCTCAGCCACCCGCACGGCCGGTGGCAGACCAAGCTGCTGGCGCTGTGCGAGTTGTCGATCGGCCCAAGCGATGGGGTTCATTTGGACCAGGGCAGCAACCGCATCATCATATTCTGCGGTGACTACCACGACGCCCCCATCGCGTGCTGAACGGACCAGCGTTGCAGCGCGCATCCAGTGGCCTAAGACATGTTCGGGGACATCGAGTCCTTCGCGCTGTAATTGGGCGTTGCCGTCCAACAGGAGCGCGGCCGCGTAGCCACCCGGTGCGACCGGTTCCGCTCCCGGGGTGGCGATGACGATGGCCGGTTGGTCGGCCACCGTGACCAGCAGATGGTCTGCGGAAGACGACATGACCGGGGTCATGGGAAACGCTCTGCCCAGCTCGTCGGCGGTCCGGTGGACGCCGCGTGCCCCTGCCCGAAGCTGCCGTGATCCACAGTTGGTGCAGGCGAAGTGACGCTCCTTGATGCCGCACCATCGACACGAAGCTTCGTGACGTTCGACCGCGAGCCGGTCGGTGAAGCCCAGGGGGCCGGTACAGTGCCGACACCGGGCTGATTCGCCGCACTGACTACAGAAAAGTCCAGGGATAAAGCCGGCTCGGGCGACTTGTACTAAGACGGGCCCCGGTGGCGCATGTTTGCCCTCGAGCGCCTCCTGTGCGGTGCGATGTGCCAGGTGTGGGATGCGAGCGATTTGTGCCAGGGGGTCGCGTTCAGCGTGAAAAGAGTCTGAGGTGGCCACGACTCGCGGTGCCAGGGCATTTCGGGTAGCTCGGTTGACTCCGATTTGTGTCAGTTCTCCGGTGGAGACCAGCTGCTGTACTGCAATAGCACGCGACGTCGAGGCTAACACCAGGCGTGCGTTGTGTTGGCTGGCACGCAAGCGCGCGACCGTGTGCACGTGGAAATATGGGGTGCGCGGTTCAATGAGGTGTTCGCTGGTCGGTTCCCACACAAAGATCGCATCGATATGGCCCAGCGGCGCCCAGATGGCTGAACGGGTCCCAATGACAATGCGGTGTTGGCCGGTCAGAATATGTAAGAACGCGCGATACCGAGCCGTATTACCCTGCTCTGCACTGAGCAGGGTAAAGCCGCGCTGTCCGACGTGTTCTTCGAGGTGCTTTTGGAGACGCGCCAGATGTTTGTGGTCTGGTACCACAATGAGCGTGTTTTGCTCGGTTGCGGCTAGGCGTTGGGCCGCGTCCGCCAAGATCCCCATGGCGTCCCACGTCCCATGGGCTGAGGGCAGCGTCATCGCATAGTGCCCACGGTGTCCCGGGGTGAACAGTTCAGCAGCACCTTCGAGCAGTTCCCACGAAAATGCGGGAGCCTTGCTGTCCGCCAGTGGAGCCTTCGTGGGGGCTGGGATCACCGGGGGCGCGGGGGTGTGGTCGTCCTGGAGCTGTTGGGCGATATCGCGTTCAACAGCAGCGACGCGCCGAGGGATCACGGCCCGAAGGACATCAGCGGTGATCGAACCGTATTGCTGGGCTACCTCGCGTGCCAGGGCAAGCACGTTGGGTTCTAGCACCGGGAGCAGAGAGACCACTTTCCGGATCGTACTGAGCCGTGCGGCCGTGTCGATTGTGTCGGACCGTTCAATAAGCCAACCGAAAAGTTCCTGGTGGCCGAAGCGCACTTTGATGCGCACCCCGGGTTGGGCGGCCGCATCCAGTTCGTGGGGTATGAGGTAGTCAAAGAGCCGGTCCAGATGCAAGACCGGCGCTTCGAGGAGGACTTTGCCAACAGGCTGGGGCGGCCAGCCGTCCGCTACTGGCGGGAGGCTCGCCCGCGATTCTGGAAGATCAAATAAAGCATCTGTTTGGGGCACGTCACCAGCCTACCGCGGCGCGCAACTGATCAACTTTATCGATGCGTTCCCAGGTGAAATCTGGTAGTTCGCGACCGAAGTGACCGTTGGCGGCGGTGGCTTGGTAGATGGGGCGGAGCAGTTGGAGGTCTTGAACCACTGCTGCGGGACGCAGGTCAAAGACTTCGTTAATGGCTGCCACGATTTGTTGGTGACTGACTTTTTCGGTTCCGAAGGTGTCGACGTAGAGACCGACCGGGCGCGCTTTGCCAATAGCATAGGCCACTTGGACTTCCACGCGATCAGCGAGTTCCGCGGCAACAATGTTTTTGGCTACCCAGCGGGTCGCGTAGGCAGCGGAGCGATCCACTTTGGAGGGGTCTTTACCCGAGAACGCACCGCCACCGTGGCGGGCCATCCCGCCGTAGGTATCGACGATGATCTTGCGTCCGGTCAGGCCGGCGTCACCGACTGGGCCACCAATGACGAAGGGGCCCGAAGGGTTAATGATGATGTCTACATCGTCGTGAGGCAACCCAAAATTGACCAGCACGGGGTTGATAACGTGCTCGTTGACGTCTTCGTGGAGTTGTTCCTGGGAGATTTCTGCCAAATGCTGGGTGGAAACAACGACGGTTTCGACTGTCCGTGGGATGTGGTCTTCGTCGTAGCCGATGGTCACCTGGGTTTTACCATCGGGTCGCAGGTAGGGCATGGGTGAGTTGGGCTGCTGCCGCACGGTGGTGAGGCGCTCCGAGAGCCGGTGCGCCAGATAGATTGGGGCTGGCATGAGGGCCGGGGTCTCGTTAGAGGCATAGCCGAACATGATGCCTTGGTCGCCTGCACCTTGTTTATCGATTTCATCGACGGAGCCGTCGCGGGCTTCCAGTGAGGTTGAGACGCCGTGGTGGATATCTGAGGACTGCTGGCCGATCGAAACGTTGACCCCGCAGGTGGCGCCATCGAAGCCGTGCGCCGACGAGTCATATCCGATATCCAGGATTGTTTGACGCACAATCTCTGGAATTTCGACGTATGCCGAGGTGTTAACTTCCCCCGCCACCTGAACAAACCCGGTGGTGACCAGGGTTTCAACGGCGACTTTGGCGTTAGAATCTTTGGCGATAATCGCATCGAGCACCGCATCTGAGATTTGGTCGCAGATTTTATCCGGGTGGCCGGCGGTTACGGATTCCGAAGTGAACAGACGCAGTTGGCCGTCGCCGATCCCAGCGTAAGGTTCATACATGGCAGGAGTATTTTTAGCAGTCACAGTATGTGAGTGTACCTGCTTGTCATTCGCACAGGCCACCGAGGTTCATGCAGCGTAAAACTCTAGACCAGGGCGCGGGCGAGCTGGTCGATAATTTCGGTTGCGACAGCTGTTTTGGTTCCCTTGACCGCCACATCGGGGCTGCCATCAGCAAAGATAATGGTCGCATCGTTGTCGTCTTGGCCGAAGACTTTGCCGACGCCGACTTCGTTGACCACCAGGATTTCACAGCCTTTACGCTGTAATTTGACACGACCGTACTCTAACGGTGTGGTGGTGGCGTCGCCGGTCTCGGCGGCAAATCCCACGATGACGCGTGGCAGTGGGTCGCCGGCTGCGCGTTGTTCCACGGCAGTCTTGAGGACGTCTTCGGTTTGTTCCAACTCAATAGTCGGTGCCGATGCCCCGTCTTGTTTTTTAATTTTGTCCGAGGTGATGGTGGCTGGACGGAAATCGGCCACCGCCGCGGCCATAATGAGTGCATCTTTGTCTCGGGCGTGGTGGAGCACAGCATCTAGAAGTTCCCGCGTCGATTCAATGTGCACCACGGTGACGTTCGGGTGATCGGGCACCGGGACGTCCATGGCCCCTGCAATCAGCGTGACCTCAGCACCGTACTGGGCCGCGACCTCTGCTAAGGCGACCCCTTGTTTGCCGGAGGATCGATTTCCCAGATATCGCACCGGGTCCAATGCCTCCCGGGTGCCACCAGCAGAAATGACGACCTGTGTACCGGCCAACGACTGCTGCGCCTGCGAGCCGACCACGATTTGCAGCGCTTGGGCCCAGATGTCTTCGGGCTCGGGGAACCGGCCTTTGCCGGTATCAGCTCCGGTTAAGCGTCCTACGGCGGGTTCGATAATATGCACTCCGCGGGCACGCAGTGTTGCGACATTCGCCTGAGTGGCGGGGTGTTCCCACATCTCCGTGTGCATGGCTGGAGCCATGACCACGGGTACGGTGGCGGTCAGCAAGATGTTCCCCAGGAGATCCGGGGCCAGACCTGCGGCTGCTTTCGCTAGCGAGTCGGCTGTGGCCGGGGCTAACACGACCAGGTCGGCTTTGCGTCCTTGAAGCACGTGGTTGACATCGTCAACGGCTTCGAAGGTGTCGGTATAGACGGGCCGACCCGATAAGGCTTCCCACGTGGGTTTCCCAACAAATTTTAACGCCGATTCGGTGGGGACCACATGAACTTCGTGACCGTCCTCGGTCATCAGTCGAAGCAGTAGCGCTGCCTTATATGCTGCAATACCACCGGTGACGCCTAATACGATCCGCATGCACTCCCCCTACGGCCCGGTGTGGTTATTTATCGTCGGATTCGGCGGCGGGTTCCTCTGGCAGCGCGAAGGGATCATCTTCGTTAGCAGGCAGCTCGAAGGTTGGGAACTCTTCATCGAGTTCTTCTGCTGCAGCCGCACGGACTTCTTCGACTGGTTTCATTTCTAATAGACCAGCGTCAATCTCGCGGAGGGAAATCGACAGGGGTTTTTCGTTCAGTTCGGTGTCGACCAGCGGGCCGACGTATTCGAAGAGACCTTCGTGCAGCTGCGAGTAGTATGCGTTGATTTGGCGGGCACGCTGTGCTGCGAAGAGCACGAGTGCGTATTTGGAATCAACCTTGTCGATGAGTACATCGAGCGATGGGTTGACGATACCTTCAATTTTTTGTTCAGTCACTGACTCTCCAATAAGTTTCTCCGGAGCGACCGGAGACGGTAAATGGTACTTGCTATGCCGATCACTGCCGGGCGGGTAGCTGCATGAGTTCTACCAGCCTTGCGGCAGCTTGTCCAACTGTATCGTTGACGATCACGGCATCAAATTCTGGTTCTGCAGCGAGCTCCAGTTTAGCGGTTTCCAGTCGTCGCTGTTGTTCGGCGGCTGTTTCCGTGCCGCGGCCGATCAGTCTTCGTACGAGTTCTTCCCAGCTCGGTGGCGCGAGAAATACAAAGATCGCTTCGGGCAAGGTCTGGCGAACTTGCCTGGCCCCCTGTAGATCAATTTCTAACAAGACATGTTGGCCTTGGGCTATGGCCTCTTCAACGGTATCGCGGCGAGTGCCGTACTTGTTGAGTCCGTGCACTTGGGCCCATTCCAACATCTGATTGTCTGCAACGAGTCGATCAAATTGGTCATGCGAAACAAACGAATAATGCACACCATCGATCTCATCTGGCCGCGGTGGCCGCGTGGTCGCTGATACTGACAAACACACCTGGGGGTAGTGGTCTCGGATGTACTGGCTGACCGTGCCTTTTCCCACCGCCGTTGGACCGGCCAGCACGGTCACGGAGGGACGTGTACCTTGATGCTCAGGCCGCAGGGTCAATTCACGTGGGCCGGGAATGACCGGGGGCGTCTGATCTGGCAAGTTGTCCCTCGTAGATATTCGGTGGGCTGGCGCGATAGTAGTATCTGCCAGGGTATCGCAAAGCGTGTGATTCCCCCAAAATTCCGGTCGAATTTTGGGGGAAGTTTATCTATCGGCCTAGCGCATCAATCAGGGCATCCCGTTGGCGGTGGCCCAGACCACGAAGCCTGCGGTTCAAGGAGATGTCACACTGTTCCATGATGCCCTGGGCTCGGATCTCGCCGATGCCTTTGAGTGCGGTGAGTAAGTCGATGGTGCGCATTCGAGCGACCGCTTCGTCTTCGTCGGCGCGATCGAACACTTCTTTCAGAGATAGCGTACCGTCGGCGAACTCAGACTTGATTTTCGCACGCGTAGTTCTTGCATCCAGCGCCTTCTGCCGTGCAGCTTGGCGCTCTTCGGGTGTCAAATCTTTTAGAACCATTAGTACTGCCTTTCGTGCCCGATCCTACCGTGATGGTAAGGACAGCCACACCCAGAAAGGTGAATGACTACTCCGTGTTTTCGGCTATCTTACCTAGTGAACTGTATTCTACTTCACATTTAGGTCTTTGCGAGCGTCACCTATGGCCGATTTTAGATCCGTATGGTTCGGCCCGTGCCGTAAAATCCCCCGCGAGGAGTTGACTAGGACGTTTGGCCAAGCGGCACCGAACCCGTCACGAATATTATTCGCTCGGGCGCCCTGGGAACCATAGCCTGGAGCAAGGATGGGAGCGTTTGCCCCAGCCAGATCGATGCCCAGTGCTGCCGCCTGAGCTGGCACCGTTGCACCGACGACTAAACCGACCGAGCCGAGGGATTCAGTGTCACGGTTGTCTCGAGCCGCGGCATCCACGACCCGTTTGGCGACCGAGTCATTTTCTGAACCAAGATGTTGAACAGATGCCCCTTCTGGATTAGAGGTCAGCGCCAAGATGAAAACTCCCCGCTGATGAGCTAACGCCAAGTCAATTGCCGGCCGAAGCGATTCGTAACCCAAATACGGCGACAGCGTCACCGCATCCGCAGCCAGCGAGGACCCATCGGCCAACCAGGCTTCGGCATAGCCTTGCATGGTGGAACCGATATCGCCGCGTTTCGCGTCGGCAATCGTGAGGATCTCAGCTTGGCGGGCCAGCTGGAGGGTCTCCTCCAGCACCGCAAATCCAGCCGATCCGAATCGCTCATAAAGCGCGACCTGGGGCTTTAAAGCAGCTACCCCGATGGTCTCGGCCGCGACTTCGACCACGGTCTTGGAAAAGGAAGCCAACCCTGCCGGGGTGTCTTCTAAACCCCAGTCCTGTAACAACTGCGGGTGCGGGTCAATCCCCAAGCACAACGGGCCATGGTGTGCCATGGCGTGAGCTAACCGGGTACCAAAAGGTTGTGACATCTTGCCCTACTGTTGATTCGCAATCACGGCGGCCAGTCGACGGTCGTGTTCCTGCAAGCTAGTGACATCCCAGGAGTATTCCCGCTGCGCCTGAATGGCTTGCAGTGCCGTACCAAACGCAGCCAGGGTGGTGACCAACGGCACACCCAAGGAATTCGCGGCTGCGCGGATTTCATACCCATCGCCTCGTGCCTCAGATCCGGAAGGGGTGTTGACCACGAGATCCACGCGTCCGTCTTCGAGCTGATCCAAGATGGTCTCGCCGGGTGATTGTGCGTCACTGGTGATCTTATCGACGACTTCGGTCATAATCCCGTTGCGGGCGAGCACATCGGCGGTGCCGCCGGTCGAGACGAGTTCGAAGCCCATATCGGTGAGACGTTTGGCGTGGGTGACGATCCCGCGTTTATCTCGGTTGGCCACCGAAATAAATACCCGACCACTGGTGGGCAGGCGTCCACCCACGGCATCTTGAGATTTCGCATACGCTGTGTCGAAGTATTTATCGATCCCCATGACTTCGCCCGTAGAACGCATTTCGGGTCCCAAGAGGGAATCCACGACGCGGCCTTCGGGGGTGCGGAAGCGAGTGAACGGCAGGACCGCTTCTTTGACGGCGATGGGCGCTCCGAGTGGGAGCGACCAGCCATCGTGCGTGGCCGGTAGGTCACCGGTTTCACGCAGCTGAGCAATGGTTGAGCCGACGCCGATCTTCGCTGCGGCTTTAGCCAACGCAACGCCGGTTGCTTTCGAGACAAATGGGACGGTCCGTGATGCTCGCGGGTTGGCTTCGATCACGTAGAGAATGTCAGCGGCCAGGGCGAATTGGATATTAATCAGGCCGCGTACGCCAACGCCTTGAGCGATGGCCTCGGTGGCTTCACGCACTCGAGCCAACACGTCGGGCGCCAAAGTGGTCGGTGGCAGGACACAGGCCGAGTCACCCGAGTGAATACCGGCTTCCTCGATGTGTTCCATGATCCCGCCCATGAACAGTTCGTGCCCGTCGTAGAGCGCATCCACATCAATTTCAATGGCATCATCCAAGAACCGATCCACTAAGACCGGATGTTCTGCGGTGATTTCGGCGGTGGAGTGCTTGATGTAGTTTGCCAGTTGTTCTTCGTCGTAGACGATCTCCATGCCACGACCGCCCAGCACATAGGAGGGACGGACCAGCACGGGATAGCCGATTTCGTCGGCCACCAGTTTGGCGTCCTCGAATGAGACGGCGGTCCCGTTTTTCGGTGCGGTCAGATTCGCTTGTTGCAACACCTGGGCAAATAGGCCGCGGTGTTCAGCCAGATCGATCGCCTCGGGTGAGGTGCCAAGAATTGTCACCCCAGCATCGGCCAGAGCCTGGGCGAGTTTCAGCGGGGTCTGGCCACCCAGCTGGACGAATACGCCCTCGACCGGACCGGTTTGTTGTTCGGCGTGGATGATTTCCAACACGTCTTCGAGCGTGAGTGGCTCGAAATACAGCCGGTCAGACATATCGGAGTCGGTTGAGACCGTTTCTGGATTGCAGTTGACCAGGACAGTGTCATACCCGGCCTGCTGCATTGCCATGGTGGCATGGACACAGGAGTAATCGAATTCGACTCCCTGACCGATTCGGTTGGGCCCGGAACCAAGGATGACCACGGTTGGGCGAGTGTGCTCGGTAATTTCGGTTTCGTGGCCGTCATAGGAAGAGTAGTGATACGGGGCTTGTGCCACGTGCTCACCGGCTGCGGTATCAACGGATTTATACACCGGACGAATACCCAGCGCATGACGCACTCCGCGGACCACGGCTTCATCCATGTGCCGCAGCTGCCCAATTTGCTTATCTGAAAAGCCATGTCGTTTGGCGTGTTCCAACACGGCTTTCGTGAGTTCACGGGCGTTCCGAACATCTTGTGCGACTTCGTTGATCAGCACCAGTTGGTCAATAAACCACGGGTCGATCTTGGTGTTTTCAAAGACCTGCTCCACGGTGGCTCCCCCGAGCAGCGCGCGTTGGATCTGCCCGAGCCGAGCTGTGGTCGCGGTCTTGGACGCCTCTAAGAGGGCTGCGACTTCGGTGGTATCTGGGATGGTGAAGTCTAATTCGGCGTCATCGGTTTGTTCTAGTGAGCGCAGGGCTTTTTGCAGGGCCTCAGCGAAGTTGCGCCCAAATGACATGACCTCGCCCACAGCTTTCATGGTCGTGGTGAGGGTCGCATCCGCGGCCGGGAATTTCTCAAAGGCAAAGCGTGGAACTTTGACGACCACATAGTCTAGTGCGGGTTCAAACGCAGCGGTGGTGGTGCCGGTGATATCGTTGGTGACCTCATCCAGGGTGTAACCCAAAGAAAGCTTGGTGGCGATCTTGGCGATCGGGTAACCGGTGGCTTTGGAGGCTAACGCTGAAGAACGTGACACGCGCGGGTTCATTTCGATGACTACGATGCGACCATCTTCTGGGTTGACCGCAAACTGAATATTGCACCCGCCCGTGGCGACGCCGACTTCTCGAATGATTTTGATCGAAATGTCGCGCATTTTTTGATATTCGCGGTCCGTGAGGGTCACAGCGGGGGCTACCGTAATGGCGTCCCCGGTGTGCACGCCGACTGGATCAAAGTTTTCGATCGAGCACAGCGCGATGACGTTGTCAGCGCTGTCACGCATCATTTCGAATTCATATTCTTTCCACCCTAAAATGGACTCTTCTAGTAAGACTTCCGAGGTGGGAGAGTACTGGATCCCGGCTCCGGCGATGCGGTGCAGATCAGATTCGTTATAAGCCATGCCCGAGCCGAGCCCACCCATGGTGAACGAGGGGCGCACGACCATCGGGTAGCCAAGTTCTTTGGCTGCTTCGAGCGCTTCATCCATCGTGTGGACAATGACCGAGCGCGCTGATTCGGCCCCACAGCGCTCCACGACCCCTTTGAAGGCCTCGCGGTCTTCACCGAGTTGGATGGCAGCAATGTTGGCACCAATCAGTTCCACCCCGTATTGCTCTAACACTCCGGCCTCGTCCAATTGGATGGCCGTATTGAGCGCGGTTTGGCCGCCCAGAGTCGGCAGGATGGCATCGGGACGTTCTGCGGCAATAATTTTTTCCACGACCTCAGCGGTAATGGGTTCCACGTAGGTGGCATCAGCCATTTCGGGGTCGGTCATAATCGTGGCCGGGTTGGAGTTGACCAAGATGACCCGGATGCCTTCGTCTTTGAGCACGCGGATGGCTTGGGTGCCGGAGTAATCAAATTCTGCGGCCTGGCCGATCACAATGGGTCCGGAGCCGATGACTAATACGGAGTGGAGATCTGTGCGTTTTGGCATGGTAGGTCCTTAGTCTTCTTTTCCGGTGGCCATCAGGGTTGCGAACTCATCGAACACCGGGTGCGGTTCATCGACGGCAAGTGCGGTGTTTTCGGGGTAATACTGCACGGTCAAGACCGGCAGTTGCTCGGCACGTAAGGCTTCAACAGAGTGATCGTTCAGGCTGTGCTGCGTCACGGTGACCTCACCGTAGCTGGTGTTCGGAGCAGCGTGGGTGCCCAGGGGCGCATCGACGGCGTAGTGATGGTTTTGGTTGGTGATAAGGCTTTGTCCCGACGCAACATCAAAGACCGGCTGATTGGGTCCGCGCTGGGCTTGCGGTAGCAGCGTTGAGGCATACCCCAAGGCGGCGGCAACGATCTGGTGGCCCAGGCCAATTCCTAAAACCGGGGTTTGTGCGTCCAGCAACGCAGCGGCCAGAGCGATTTGATCGGTGGCTTCAGCTGGATTGCCGGGACCCGAAGAGAACACCACGCCATCGACATTAGCGGCGGTGAGCTCTTCGATCGTGGTTGAGGCCGGCATGACCTTGACGGTGTTCCCGCGTTGTACCAGCTGGGTGATGGTGGCTCGTCGAACGCCTAAATCAATTAGCGCAACGGTGGCTTGGGGTTGATCGGCAGCGACGTCATAGGCTTCATCTGTGGTGACTGTCTCGAGCAGTTGTGCCGTGGCGGCTGGTTGCCAGGCGCGCACTTGAGCTACGAGTTCCGCGTCGGTGGCTTGAGCGTCAGCCCCGCCGAAAATGCCTGCGGCGACTTGTCCGCTGCGTCGAATGTGACGCGTGAGGGCACGCGTATCAATTCCCGAGATACCGACCACTCCGGCGGTCATAAGATCGTCTACCAGGGAGCGTTCGGACTGCCAGTTTGAGCGGGTTCGGGCGGGATCACGAACGACGACACCGGTTGGCCAGTATCGATCAGATTCGGCGTCAGCATCATTGACGCCCACATTGCCGATGTGCGGGAAGGTGAACACCATGATGGTGCCGACATTTGCGGGGTTTGTCAGGCTGTGCTGGTACCCGGTCATTGTGGTGTCAAAGATCAGGTTGCCAAAGACGGCGCCGGTTGCTGCATAGGAGGTGCCGGCGTAGATGGTGCCATCTGCCAGAACAAGTTTGGCTGATGCGCTCATGCTGTCTGCCTTCCGTTGGTGAATGTTTCTAGTGCGGTGCGAAGTGTCTGGTGTTCCGAGATGGTTTCGGTACGTAGACCGGTGGTGACCTCGGTGTCGTCTAAGTTCCAGGTGATAGCCAAAATGCCGTCTTTTTCCACGAATTTTCCGGCGATACCCGACACGGTGGCGATCTGGGTGATTTGTGGGGCGGGGATAAAGAAATTTGGTTCCCCCGCCCGCAGCAGCACCACCCCTTCGGGATGTACCTCGATGCGAGACTGGCTGCGGTTACCTAACCGATGCGCGGTGACCCGTTCTAGGAGGTGTTGGCCCAGCACCGTGGTGACGTAGGTGCCCTCCACCGCTGCGGTGGGTTCGCGTTCCAACAACTGGGCTGGAACCTCGGTGGGGGCTGCAAGATGGTTTTGTCGCTTGGTGCGGTTCCGGCGGCCGAAATAGATACCCAACAGGATGAGCGCCACCAGTATGGCGGTGAGTGTGACGGTAAATGTTGTTTCGTCCAAGGGTGGATCGTTCCTTCTCAGCTGTGCCGGTATGGGGTCGTCAGGTTGGCGTCCGCGACGACTTGGTGGCCGCGGTAGAATACGTCGGTGACTTGCCCGGAGAGCTCCATGCCGCGATATGGCGAGTTGGTTGATTTGGAAGCGTGGTCGGTCGGGTTGACCGTGAAGTTGTGTCGCGGGTCGTAGACGGCAAGATTCGCGACCGCTCCTTCAACCAGTCCCCCGGTGTCACTGAGCTGACCCTGCTCGGTGTGCCGGTAGATGCGGGCGGGATTGGCTGACATGACGCGTGCTACGCCGTGCCAGTCCAGCAGCCCGGTGTCGACCATGGCGTGCTGGATGACCGGCAGCGCGGTTTCTAGCCCGGTCATGCCCATGGCTGCCACCACCCACTCGCATTGTTTGGTCTCTTGGGTGTGGGGCGCGTGATCAGTGCCGACCGTATCGATCGTGCCGTCGGCGAGTCCTTCGCGTAGCGCGTGCACATCGGAATCTTTGCGCAATGGGGGGTTGACCTTATAGACCGGGTCGTAGGTTTTGACATAGTCTTCGGTCAACAGCAAGTGGTGCGGGGTGACTTCTGCTGTCACGCTGATGCCTTGGGATTTGGCCCACCGAATCAGTTCGACCGATCCGGCGGTGGAGACGTGGCAGATGTGCACCCGGGAGTCGACATGCTGCGCTAGCAGGACATCCCGGGCGATAATCGATTCTTCCGCCACGGCTGGCCAGCCGGCTAAGCCCAGTTCTGACGACAGCGCGGATTCGTTCATCTGCGCGCCTTCGGTCAGTCGCGGCTCTTGGGCGTGCTGGGCGATGAACCCGTCAAACGATTTCACATATTCCAGCGCGCGACGCATCAGTACGGGGTCCCAGACACACATGCCGTCATCGGAGAACATCGTGACTTGGGCTGCGGAATCGTACATCGCTGATAATTCTGCCAGGCGTTGACCCGCAAGACCAACCGTGACCGCGCCCACCGGATAGACGTCGGTCCAACCGGATTGTCTGCCTAAGCGGTGGACTTGTTCAACCACCCCGGCGGTATCTGCCACCGGATTGGAATTTGCCATCGCGTGCACCGCAGTAAAGCCGCCTTTGGCTGCCGCCTGGGTTCCCGTCTCGACGGTTTCGGCATCATCGTTGCCGGGTTCGCGCAGGTGAGTGTGGAGATCAACGAGGCCTGGCAGAACGATCTTGCCTGTGGCATCTATGACCTGTTCAGCCTCGTGAGACCGGTTGTTACCCAGGTGGGCAATGGTGCCGTTCGCGTCGATGGCGATATCCGTGGCGATACCGTCAGGAGTCGTGCCGCCGGTGATCAGATACGAGATGGTCATGGTCTGGCCTTTCATTGCCCTAATTGCCCTGCCAACAGCAGGTACAACACTGCCATACGGACTGACACGCCGTTGGCGACTTGTTCCAGTGCGGTGTTCTGTGCGGAATCCGCTGCCGCGGCTGAAATTTCAAGTCCACGGTTCATCGGTCCGGGGTGCATGATCAGCGTTGGCGTACCCGCGATGGTCTTGTAGCGATCGTTGGTTAAGCCCCATCTGCGCGTGTATTCGGCGGCTGAGGGGAAGAAATCCCCCGACATGCGTTCGGCCTGCACCCGGAGCATCATGACCGCCTCGGGGCGTTGTGTCAACAGCGCATCCAAGTCATAGTTCACTTCGACCGGCCAGGTGTGTACGCCCACCGGCATCAGGGTCGGTGGACCCGACAGGGTCACCTGGGCGCCTAAGGTGTGCAGTAACCACACATTGGACCGGGCCACGCGCGAATGCAGTATGTCGCCCACGATGACCACGTGGATGCCGGCTAAATCTTTGCCGGTCCCCTGCTGGTCGTAGAGTCGGTTGCGCAACGTGAAGGCGTCTAATAGTGCTTGCGTGGGGTGTTCGTGGGTGCCGTCACCGGCATTGATGACGGCCGAAGACGACCATCCGAAGTTCGCCAATTGCTGTGCCGCCCCGGAAGCCCAGTGGCGCATCACAATCGCGTCTCCACCGATAGCTTCGAGTGTTTGGACGGTGTCTTTGAGTGATTCTCCTTTGGACACGGAGGACGTCTTGACCGCGAAGTTCAACACATCGGCTGATAATCGTTTGGCCGCTGCTTCAAAGGAGGTGCGGGTACGCGTGGAGTCTTCGAAAAAGAGATTCACCACGGTTTGGCCGCGCAGCGTGGGCAGTTTTTTGATGGATCGATCCGAGACGGAAGCCATTTCTTGGGCGGTATCCAAGATCGCCAGGGCGTTATCATATGACAGGTCGCGGGTCGCGAGCAGGTGACGCATTAGTCGATCACATCCACGATTTGCACCTGATCGGCGGTGTAGTACGGTTCGTCACCGTCAATTTCGGCCAGATGAACGCGCACGTGCTCTGAGGACGAGGTCGGCAGGTTCTTGCCTACATAGTCCGCACGCAGTGGTAGTTGCCGATGGCCGCGGTCGACTAGTACCGCAAGACGTACTGTGTGCGGGCGTCCGATATCGGATAGCGCATCAAGTGCGGCACGTATGGTGCGCCCGGAGTATAAGACATCATCGACCAGCACCACCACAGCGTTGTCGATGCCGACCGGGGGGATGATGGTCGAGGCTGGTACGCGTGTACCAGTCCGGCCTAGATCATCCCGGTACAGGGTGATGTCGAGCTGGCCGGTGCGCTCAGCAGCGATAAAGTCGGGCTCGATCTCCGCTAATTTCTCGGCAAGCCGGTTGGCTAATGGCACGCCGCGACGCGGGATGCCTAGGACCAAGAGATTGTCGGTGCCTCGGTTAGCTTCTAGAATTTCATGGGCAATGCGTGTCAGGACCCGATTGATATCGGCTGCTGACATCACGGTGCGGACTTTTCGCACAGGTTCTTGCACCACGATTTCTCCTTTCCCGCCTCACGGGACGGTGTTTAAAGGATGTGCGGGATCCGTGGTGTTCCCGTCATTCTCATGCGTTGTAACTGTAGCACCGCTGGGATGCTACAGCGGTCGAATTACAGCAATAAGGTGGGTTTAAGTTCCTGTAAGCGACCAAGGACACCATTGACGTACCCGGGTGAGTCGTCGTTGGAGTATTCCTTCGCCATATTCACGGCCTCATTGACGGCTGCCGCGTCGGGCATTTCGTCGTTGAACAGTAGCTCCCATGCGCCTAGTCGCAGAATGGATTTGTCCACGGCGAGCATCCGCTCCATGGTCCAACCGTGAGCGTATTGGGCTAGCAGTTCATCAATTTGTTCTTGATGAGTGATCACTCCATCGATGATGGCTGCGGTGTAGGGGTTGATCGTTTGATCGGTGTATTCTCGTCGCCGCTGGAGGGCGTCGAGCGGTGTCGTGTGGCGGTGTTCGGCTTCGAAGAGGATTTCGAGGGCCCGGCGTCGGGCCCTGCCGCGGGCGCCAATTTTATGGGGTTTATTGTCTGATGATTTTGTCAATGTAGTGCTACTCCGTGCCAGGGGTTAGTCGGTTGCTCGGCCCTGGTACTCACCATTTTTGGTGTCTACACGGACTTTTGTACCTTCGTCGATAAATAACGGAACTTGGATTTCCAAACCGGTTTCTAGGGTGGCGGGTTTGGTCCCACCGGATGAGCGATCACCTTGGAGCCCGGGCTCGGTGTAGGTGACTTCTAGCACCACGGTGGCGGGCAGTTCCAAATACAGAGGTGTGCCATCTGAGATAGCGATTTGTGCGTTGTCATTTTCCAGCAAGAAGTTCGCCGCGTTACCGACCACCGAGGAGGGGACCATTATTTGGTCGAAGGTGGTCAGATCCATGAATACAAAATCGTCGCCGTCGCGGTAGAGGTACTGGTACTCGGAGCGGTCGACGGTGGCGAATTCGACTTTGGCTCCGGCGTTCCAGGTTTTATCAATGATCTTATTTGAGGTCAGGTTTTTGATTTTGGTGCGAACGAAGGCACCACCTTTACCTGGTTTGACGTGCTGGAATTCTTGAACCTGCCAGAGCTGGCCGTCCAGAACGACGACTGAGCCGTTTTTGATGTCGTTACTGCTGAGCATAACCATGGGGCGTATTCTTCCTAAGGTCGTGGGATGGGTATCGTGTCTGGCAGTCCAGGAGTGTCCCCGTGAGGGGGCCGTGTCCTAGTCTAAGCCACGGAGCAAATCCGGGGCTGTTACTCGGCGATTTCCTGGTAAGCGGCAAACAGCAATGACTCATCGGGAACGTCGTAGATGGCCGGTGCGCCCTGAGCCTCCAGGATCACGAACCGGAGTTGTTCCCCACGGTTCTTCTTATCGCGTCGGATACCATCCAGCAGTGTAGCCCAGCGGTCTCCCTGATAGGAGGTGGGGAGGCCGACGCCTTCGAGGATGCGCTTGTGTCGCTCTACGGTTTCATCGTCGAGGCGGCCAACTGAGCGGGCCAGTTCTGCTGCAAAGACCATGCCCACGGCCACCGCGGCACCGTGACGGTATTGGTAACGTTCTGCCAATTCAATCGCGTGACCGAGCGTATGGCCGTAGTTGAGCATCTGCCGCTGGTTGGATTCTTTGAGATCTGCACCGACAATATCGGCTTTGACCTGCACGGCTCGTTCGATGAGTTCGCGTAAGATTGGCGAGTGCGGGTTCGTGACCTGCCCCGTGTTATCTTCGATGAGGTCCAAGATCTTCCCATCGGCGATGAACCCGCATTTAATGACTTCGGCTAGCCCGGAAATCAATTCATTTTTCGGCAAGGTCAACAGTGTGTCGAGATCCGCCAGCACCCCGGCGGGTGGGTGGAATGAACCCACGAGGTTTTTGCCCTCGGCGGTATTGATACCGGTTTTCCCACCGACAGCTGCATCGACCATGCCCAACAGTGTGGTGGGCATGTGGACGACGCGCACGCCACGTAGCCACGTTGCGGCGACGAATCCGGCGAGGTCGGATACCGCTCCCCCACCGACAGAGACAACAGCATCTGAGCGGGTAAAGTCACTTTGGCCAAGTACCTGCCAGCAGAACGAGGCGACTTCAATGTGTTTGCCTTCTTCGGAGTCTGGTATTTCCACCAGAATGGCGTTGTAACCGGCATCGTCGAGGGCAGATTTGACGACGTCACCGGTAGCGCGCAATGCACGGGGCAAAATGATAGCCACCCGGTGCGGGTGAGGACCCAGAATACCCGGTAGTTGTGACAACAGCCCTTTGCCGATCACCACGTCGTAGCCGCCGGTGACTTCTTGTTCGGAGCCGCCGGAAACCTTGATGACGGTGGGTTGCTCGACGGTGGGGTTCGTGGATGATTCAGACATAGACTCGGTCGTTTTCCTTGACAAAAATTGCTCGTATCCTTCGATGATCTTAGTCGCCACTGTCTCTACGTCCAGTCCGGAGGTATCAACCACCCGGTGGGCTGAATCTGTGTAGTAGCTATGGCGTGCCTGGCGAATTCGAGACCAGTTGCCGGCTGGGTCCCCGGCCAAAACGGGCCGATCGGCGGCATTACCTAACCGTTGCAACGCTTGGTCCTCGGCAACATCCAAGAACACGACGTATCCCCGTTGTTTGATGAGCTCTCGATTTGCACAACGGATCACAGCTCCGCCGCCCAAGGAGATAACTCCAAGATCACGCCGTTTCATCGCCTCGGCGATCACGGTCTCTTCTTGGTCCCGGAAAGCGGCTTCACCGTGAGTCGCAAAATACTCTGCAACCACACCGTGGCGTGTGACGAAGAGATCATCGGTGTCGACGAACTCAGCGCCAAGTCGTTGCGCTAAATGCTTGCCAACGGTGGTTTTGCCAGAGCCCATCGGGCCAATCAAGACGACCGGAGGGGAATCCTGTGTCTGCATAGTTATAGCGGGTCACCCATAGCATCGTCGGAGATTACCTCTTCGGTGGGTTCAGGAATATGCGGTAGCGCAGCGAGGTATGTTTCCATGTTCCGCTGGGTCTCTGTGACCGAATCGCCGCCGAACTTCTCTAGCACTTCTCCGGCGATGACTAAGGCCACCATCGCTTCGGCGACCACCCCGGAGGCCGGGACTGCCGTCACATCGGAGCGCTGGTGATGCGCTTTGGTGGCTTGGCCGGTGGCCACATCGACGGTTTGCAAGGCGCGGGGCACGGTGGCAATCGGTTTCATAGCCACGCGAACGCGAATCGGTCCACCGGTTGACATGCCGGCTTCGATACCACCGGCACGGTGCGTCGCACGGGTTACCGAACCCTCCGGGGTGCGCAGAATTTCATCGTGAGCGGCTGAACCAACGCGGGTCGCGGTGGTAAACCCGTCGCCGATTTCGACACCCTTCATGGCTTGGATGCCCATGAGTGCGCCGGCGAGCTTGGAATCTAAGCGCCGGTCCCAGTGGATGTGCGAACCTAAACCGACCGGTGCGTTGTGCACGAGCACCTCGACGACACCCCCGAGGGTTTCGCCGGCTTTCTTGGTCGCATCTACGACCTCGACCATCTTGGCCGACACGTCTGGGTCGATGCAGCGCAGCGGATCCGCGTCCAAGGCTTCCACGTCGTTGACCGTGGGGAATTCGTAGCCGTCAGCCAGGGCCACATCCCCCATTTGCACGGTGTGGGAAACGGTGGTGATGCCCAGTTCAGCAAGGAAGTGTTGTGCCACCCGGCCCAATGCCACCCGAGTCGCGGTTTCTCGAGCCGAAGCGCGTTCAAGCAGTGGCCGGGCTTCGTCGAAACCATATTTTTGCATCCCGGCCATGTCCGCGTGACCGGGACGGGGCCGGGTCAGCTTCGCATTGCGGGCTAGGCCCTCGATCTCCGCGGGATCCACCGGATCGGGGTTCATGACCTTTTCCCATTTGGGCCATTCAGTGTTGGCAATATGGATCGCCACTGGAGAACCCAGCGTCACGCCGTGACGGACTCCGCCAATGATGGTGACTTCATCTTTTTCGAACTTCATTCGCGCGCCGCGGCCATAGCCGAGTCGACGACGCTGTAGGGCCTCCTGGATGTCGGCGGTGGTGATCTGGATCCCCGCCGGAAGGCCCTCGATTATTCCCACAAGACCGGAGCCGTGAGATTCTCCTGCTGTTAACCAACGCATCATACGCCCGATTCTTTCAT
>CALBOC010000174.1 GCA_937896705.1 uncultured Micrococcaceae bacterium
CCGCCAATCGCACACTCTGCAGAAAAGGACCACATCGTGGCAGATATCACCGCCAGCACGCAGCAAACTCTCCAGCAGTGGAGTGAACGTGAGCAGTTGGCTGAGCAGATGGTTCCCCTCATCGGCTCGTTGTACCGCAACAACAATGTCGTGACATCCATCTACGGTCGCAGCCTCGTCCACCAGTCAGTCGTGGATATCTTGAAGGCTCACCGGTTTGCTCGTCAGGTTGATGAATCTATTCTTCCTGTTGAAGATTCGTATGCAATTTTGCAGGCCATGACCGAGCTGAACCTTGGCGCAGGCTCTGTCGATCTTGCCCGCATGGTCAAAAAATTCCGCCAGAATGCCGGCGACGTCAACGAGTTCGTCAAAACCGAGCTTGCTGACATCGTCGACAAAAATGGGGAAGGCCTAGGCGATACCACGGATGTCGTGCTCTACGGTTTTGGTCGGATCGGCCGTCTGTTGGCCCGCATTCTGCTCGACTACGCCGGTGGCGGTACGAAACTGCGTCTGCGTGCGATCGTGGTCCGTTCCAAAGGCGACGATGACATCTTTAAGCGCGCATCAATGCTGCGCCGCGACTCGGTTCACGGCCCATTCAACGGCACCATCGAAGTCGATGCCGAAGCCAACACGATCACCGCGAACGGCACTCAGATCCAGATGATCAACGCATCGGATCCAGCCGCAATTGACTACACCGAATACGGCATCGACAATGCCATCGTCATCGACAACACCGGTGTCTGGCGTGACGAAGCAGGCCTGGGACAGCACCTTGAAGCCAAGGGCGTTTCGAAAGTCATCTTGACCGCACCCGGTAAGGGCGATCTGAAAAACATCGTCTACGGCGTCAACACCGATGACATCACCGAAGATGACAAGATCATCTCGGCTGCATCATGCACGACCAACGCGATCACTCCGGTACTGAAAGTGCTCAACGATGAGTACGGCATTCATCATGGGCACGTCGAGACGGTCCACGCCTACACCAACGACCAGAACCTCATTGATAACTTCCATAAGGGTTCCCGCCGCGGCCGTGCCGCTGCACTGAACATGGTCCTGACCGAAACCGGTGCAGCCACCGCAGTTGCCAAAGCACTGCCGGAACTGTCCGGAAAACTCTCGGGCAACGCGATTCGCGTACCAACCCCGAACGTGTCGATGGCGATTTTGAACCTGCAACTCAATGGTGAAACCTCCAAGGACGAGATCAACGCCCGTCTGCGCCAGGAATCTTTGACCGGTGAGCTCAGCAAGCAGATCGACTACATCTATTCCCATGACGCAGTCTCAACCGACTTCGTTGGTTCAGACCGCGCAGGTGTCGTAGATGGACTGGCCACTATCGTCAACGAAGGCTCCAACGGTGGATCGAACCTGATCCTCTACGTCTGGTACGACAACGAATTCGGTTACTCAACCCAGGTTGTCCGCGCCGTTGAAAAGATGGCCGGCGAAAACCTGCCGGTCTTCCCAAAAGCTCAGGTAGCCGCTAAAGCCTAGCTTCAGCACTACCCCCATAAAAAATGAGGCCGCCCCTGGAGGGTGGCCTCATTTTTGTTAGCTCTCAACGGCACAAAAATGACCTTGGACAACCGAGGTGGTCGTCCAAGGTCATGGTGTGGTCTTTAGCGATCTGCTGTTTCGGACTCTTCTTCGTCGTGGCCGAAGGGATCACTATCTTCGCCGGGCAACCAGGTGTTTCCGGCGGTAGTCCAACCTTGCTTGCGGAGTTCCTTTTTCCACCGCTTAGCCCAGCGCGGGTTCAATCGGTTCACGTACAGAGTCGCGTTAAGGTGGTCATACTCATGCTGCAGGATTCGAGCAAACCAACCGTGGGCCTCAAAGTCGATCGGATTGTTGTCAACGTCGAACCCCTGAAGGCGGACGTGATCGGCACGCTTCAGCGGGTACCCTAGTCCGGGCACGGATAGACAACCCTCAGTTTCGGTCTCCGGGTCAGGATCTTCTTGCGAGACCTTTCCCAGCAGCGTCAATACGGGATTGAGTACCTCACCCTGCTGTGGGGCATCTCCGGTGTGTTCAAACTCCCAGGTGAAAATACGCAGGCCCGCGCCAACCTGGGGTGCAGCCAGCCCCACACCGCGTG
The DNA here is from genome assembly GCA_937896705.1 of uncultured Micrococcaceae bacterium. GTDB lineage: Bacteria > Actinomycetota > Actinomycetes > Actinomycetales > Micrococcaceae > Yaniella. The sequence continues at coordinate 2,126 of CALBOC010000174.1, forward strand.
CAGCCTCCTGAGTGACGTGCATGTCGGCAACTAACTGACGGACCTCGTCGTTGATTTCTTCAACTTCTGTCGCCCGACTATGCAACACCGGATCACCGTGGATCACGATGGGTAGGATCTTTCCTTCAATGGCCACTTACAACTCCACGACTTCGAACTCGAGCAGTTCTGAACCAGAAGCCACCGGTTTGCGCGGTTGGCCGTCATCGGAAGCGTGGGCGGCCATGTTGTCTCGAGAATCGCGCCAGTTCTCGTAATCTTCTCGGGAAGCCCACTGGGTGTACACAAAGTACTGGGTGTTGTCACCGGTGGGGCGTAGCAGGTTGAAGCCTTCAAAGCCCGGTGCCTGATCGACTGCGTTCTTACGGGCAGCGAAGCGTGCTTCGAGTTCTTCGCCTTGACCTTCGGGGACGCTCAGCGCGTTAATAACCACGATCGACACAGGGGTGCTCCTTCTTCGATAAAATTTTCTAGCCGTCAGTATTCAGGATATCCTCAACGAGGATATGAAAGAGATGAGATGACGCATAAACCAAACTTATCTGCCGGGCTGCTGACGATCCTCGGTGTGATAGCAACAATCGGGGCGTTTGCCACCGATATGTATCTGGCTTCGTTCACCGACATTACCGAATCCCTGGGCGTCACAGCAACGCAAGTGCAGTTGACCCTGACAGCGTTTTTGACCGGTATGGGGTTGGGGCAATTGCTGCTGGGGCCTGCCTCGGATAAGTACGGCCGACGTCGCGTCATGGTCGCAGCGCTGAGTATCTTTGCCATCAGTTCGGTGGCCTTGGTCTTCACACCGAATATCGAGTTCTTTGTTGCGCTGCGTTTCGTACAGGGATTATCTGGTGCAGCCGGGGGAGTGCTCGCCCGTGCGATTGCCGTCGATCTGTCTGAAGGACCCACCGCGGTCCGGGCGCTGAGCTTGATTGCTACCCTCATCGGTCTTGGGCCGCTGCTGGCCCCACCGGTTGGCGGCCTGGTTGCAGAACTGTTGGATTGGCGCGGTGTCCTTGGTGTCCTAGCGATCTTTGCGATCACCGTCTGGCTACTTGCGGTGTTTAGGGTCCCTGAATCGCTCCCCACCAAGGATCGGACGCAGGGGTCGGTGTTTGGCGCGTACCAGTCCATTTTCACGATCCTGACCAAACCGGTTTTTGCGTTGTGCACGATCAGTTTCAGTTTCGGTTTCGCTGCGATGATGTCCTATATTGCGGCCTCACCGTTCGTCGGGCAATCGATCCTTGGCATGGGGCCGGTGCCGTACTCGTTGAGCTTCGCCGCCTCGGCCTCGGCGATTATCCTGGCGAACTTATTGAACTCACGGCTGGCTGTAAACTACGGGGCTGAGGCCATGTTCCGGGTGGGGTCCGTCTTGCTGCTTGCCGCAGCGGCCTCGTTTGTCATCATGGAGGCCACCGCGAGCTTGTCCATCCCGGGCTTCGTGTTCACTGCGTTTGTGCTCACGGCAGGCGCCGGGTTGACCATGTCGAATGCCAACGCCTTGGGATTGGCAGAAGCCACCCCATCTACCCGCGGTGCCGGAGCGGCAGTCATGGGTGCCGCACAGTTTCTGCTCGCCTCCCTGGCCACACCTCTGGTCGGCATAGCCGGTGAGCATTCGGCAACTCCGATGGTCGTAATTATCGCGGTATCAGTCGGCGTTTCCGTGGTGACCGGTGGGTTGGCCCGCTCACAGCTCAAAGCTCGAACGAATTAGCGCTGCTGTCCGAGGCTCTGAGCGGTGGCGGTAAAGGAGCCGGCGGTTTGTGCGGTCAGTTCGGCATCAAACTGCGCCTCGAG
>CALBOC010000175.1 GCA_937896705.1 uncultured Micrococcaceae bacterium
GTGTTTGATGTGCTGCCCGCCGTGCGCTCGCGGACCAAAAACCCGCGCCAAGACGTCATCAGCCACCTGATCGAACAAGACTATAATCTGGCCGACATCCTGGTCGAATGCGTCACCTACGGCACCGCAGGCATGGTCACGACCCGCGAATTCATTACGATGGCCTGCTGGCACCTACTCGACAATGACGAACTGCGGCAACGCTACGTGGCAGCCGAAGAGGACGACCGGCTGAGCATCCTGGCCGAAATCATCCGCCTGGAACCACCCGTGGGCCACCTCTACCGTCGGGTCACCGACCACATCACCGTGACCGACCGCGACGAGACCTATGAATTGTCGCCCGGAGAGCTCGTGGATCTTGATATTCGCCAGACCAATGCTGATCCCGACGCCTTTGCCGAGGACCCACTGCAGTTGCGTCCAGACCGGGAGCGCGCCAAAGGGGCCCAGGACGTTGGGCTGAGTTTCGGTTTCGGCGCCCACGGTTGCCCCGGCCAGCCCTTGGCATTACGAGAAACCGACGCCTTGCTGCACCGGTTGTTGTCGATGGACGTCATCAAACGCACCGAACCTTCGATCAGCTGGGACGATCTGATCGAAGGCTATAAGGTCCGCGGTCTGACCCTGGAGGTGCGCTAGGTACGTTCCCAGGGTTCGATCGTGCCAGGTACCGGGCGAAACAGCGGATGCACCGGGATGAACTCATCGGTCGCGTTCAACACGGCCGCATGCTCGGCCAAAAACTCCGGCGAGCGTTGAAATAACTTGGCCCGTAAATGCGACAGTTCAAAACCCAACTGCCCAAAAGTCACCGGAATCGTATCGAGCTCGCCTGTTGCGCTGGCAGGATCGGGCGCGTGAACAATCCGGGTCGCATCAAAACGATAGCCGCGCGCTGTGGCCTCCTGCTGAATCGCGGCCAGGTATGAACCAATCGCAGCCTCGGGGCGCGCGTGGACCTTAAACCGGTCCAATTGCGGATGGGCGGTGTATCCGCGGGTCCGTCCCAACAGGACCGCTTGGGCCAGCAGGGCCTCGCGCCAACACGCCACCAGACCCTGCCGATCCAATACCGACGGATGCAACGACCACAACCGCATCCTTAGGGCACCAGTCCGGCTGCCGCAGGGCTGAACCCACGACGCACATTCTCACAACACCCGGGTCGACAAACGTCATACCAGGGTCCCAGCGTGGTCATGTGCTCACGATCGGTGACCGGCACGGCGTCCATGCGTTCTTGCACTAAATCGACGAGGCCTCGGACAAATTCTGGGTGCACTCCGGGGGTTGCGGTGCGCACCGCACGCAAGCCGGCCTCTTCTGCTGCTTCGATTGCTTCTTCGTCGAGGTCCCAGAGCACTTCCATATGGTCACTGAGGAACCCGAGCGGCACAATGATCACGGCTTTGATGCCCTCAGCAGGTAGTTCTGCGATGCGATCACACACATCGGGTTCTAACCAGGGCTGCGATGCCGGACCCGAGCGGGACTGATAGACCAGTTCCCACTGGGTCCCGGTCCGAGATGGGAGTTCGAAACGTAACTGCTCCATGATGACCTCACCGACCGCCCGGTGCTGGGCCGCATAAGCACCACCGTCGCCCAAGGACAGTTCTGGTGGACCAGAGCGCTCACCGTCGGCGGTGGGCAGCGAGTGGGTCGCAAACAGCACGCGGATCTCTTCGGGTGCTAACTGTTCGGCCTCAAACTGGCGCAGGGCCTTGTCGACCCCTTCAATGAACGGTGTGACAAACCCCGGGTGATCGAAGTATTGGCGAACTTTATCAATCCGCACCGTGCCGGCCAGGCCGGTGTTCAAGAGTGCCCGAGCGAAATCCTCGCGATACTGTCGACAACTCGAATAGGAACTGTATGCGCTGGTTGCCAGCGCGAGCAGACGGGTATGACCCGCATCGGCAGCCTCTTGTACCGTGTCCTCTAGGTAGGGTGTCCAGTTGCGATTGCCCCAGTACACCGGCAGATCCAGGCCGCGATCCCGCAATTCTTTTTCAATGGCTTCGCGTAACTGCTGGGTTTGAGCGTTGATCGGGCTCACGCCGCCGAAATGCCGGTAGTGGGTGGCCACTTCCTCGAGGCGTTCATCCGGGATGCCGCGGCCAGCAGTGACGTTGCGCAGAAACGGCAACACATCCTCTTGCCCCTCGGGTCCACCAAACCCGGCTAATAGCAGGGCATCGTAACGTTGCGGTGTGGTGACATGGGGCTGGCCGTTAGCAGAGGCTTCAGTAGCAAATGGAACCGAGGTCTCGGCTTCATCTGATGCACCATTCGGGACAGTAGGGTTTTGGTCAGGCATGTTTTCCTCTAGCAATCAGGCGGAGATGGGCACAGACGGGCCACCGTGACACACGGTATTATGAATGCCAGGCAAACGAAATCCCGAGCTGCATCAAGCGACCCAACAATATAGTTAGAACGGCTAATAGTTACCTTGGCTAACAATACTAGGAAATCACCTCAGGCGTCTACTCGGCGTACCTCCCGCGATATGTCGATGGTCGACCCGCGCGTCATGGA
>CALBOC010000176.1 GCA_937896705.1 uncultured Micrococcaceae bacterium
GAAGCGATCAAAATGGCGCCCATTATTAAAGCCCTCGAAGCTTCTGACGTGTTGACATCATTCGTGACGGTCACCGGCCAGCATCGGGAGATGTTGGATCAGGTCAACGAACTGTTCGGCATTGTCCCGGATCATGATCTCAATATAATTCAGCCCCGCCAGACGCTCAATGCCGTCATGGCAAAAAATATCTCCGGCCTTGATGCGGTTTTGGGGGACGTGGCCCCGGATGCCGTGGTCGTCCAAGGCGATACCACCACGTCCACCGCAGGTGCCATCGCTGCGTTCAACCGGGGGATTCCGGTGGTTCACGCCGAAGCGGGGTTGCGCTCGTTCAATATCTTCTCGCCCTTCCCAGAAGAAGCCAACCGCAAGATCACCACCCAGCTCGCCTCGCTGCATCTGGCACCCACTTCGGTATCGAAAGCCAACCTGTTGCGTGAAACGGTGCCGGCTGAAAATGTCTACATCACCGGCAACACTGTGATCGATGCGCTGTATGATGTCGTGGACAAGAAAGTGCCGTTTGAAGACGAGCGGCTGCAGCAGGTCGCAGCGGATGTCGCGGCCGGCCAGAAACTGGTGCTGGTCACCACCCACCGCCGGGAAAACCAGGGCGATGCCATGCGTGGCGTCGGTCGAGCGTTGGCCCGACTCGCCGATACCCACACCGATGTCGTCTTCGTGCTGCCAGCCCATAAGAACCCAGTGGTCCGCGAAGCCATCTTGCCTTTCATCGAGGACAAGGCAAATGTTATCGTCACCGAGCCACTGGCCTACGGTCAATTTACCCATTTGATCAGTCTGTCCAATGTGGTCCTGACCGACTCTGGCGGCGTGCAGGAAGAAGCCCCAGGGCTGGGCAAACCCGTGTTAGTGATGCGGGAAAACACCGAACGTCCCGAGGCGGTCACCGCCGGAACCGTCCGTCTGATCGGCACGGCAGAAGACCGCGTCTATACCGAGGTCACCACGCTGCTCACTGACGCAGCTGCTTATCACGCGATGTCCGAAGCGGTGAACCCCTATGGTGACGGAAAAGCAGGTGCCCGCACCGTCTCGGCGATCGCCGAACTGCTCGGGGTCGGGGAACGGATGCCGGAATTTGATGACGGTCTGAACAACTAGTCGCCTTCAACTCACCTTCCCGCATGTATCTCAAAACTCTGACCATCCGTGGTTTCAAGTCCTTTGCTTCAAAGACTACGTTCGACTTCGAACCGGGAATTACCTCGGTGATAGGCCCCAACGGGTCTGGTAAGTCGAATGTTGTCGACGCATTGGCTTGGGTCATGGGTGAGCAGGGTGTCAAAAACCTGCGCGGCGGCAAGATGGAAGACGTCATCTTCGCCGGCACCACCGGACGCGCACCGTTGGGGCGGGCCCAGGTCGAACTGACGATCGATAATTCGGACGGCACGCTGCCCATCGAATATTCGGAAGTCACGATCTCGCGTACCTTATTTCGTTCCGGTGGTTCTGAATATCAAATCAATGGGAAAACCGCGCGCTTATTAGATATTCAAGAGCTCCTCTCGGACTCCGGGCTCGGTCGTGAAATGCATGTGATTGTTGGGCAAGGTCAGCTCGACAAGATTCTGCAAGCGACGCCCGAAGAACGTCGCGGGTTTATTGAAGAAGCCGCCGGGATTCTGAAACACCGGCGCAGGAAAGAGCGCTCGGAACGCAAGCTCGAGTCCATGCGGGCGAACCTTGATCGCATCCGGGACCTGACTGACGAAGTGCACCGGCAGCTTGGACCGCTTTCGAAACAGGCCGCCACAGCGCGTAAGGCACAGCGCATTCAGCATGATGTCCAAGATGCTACCGCACGCCTGCTGGCCGATGACGTGGTCACACAGTCAGCGCGCCTACAAGAGCTCTTAGACGCGGATCACAATCTCGAGCAGCAACAGACGGAGCTCACGCAGAAGCTCGAACAAGCCGAAGTGACCGGCAAAGAGCTGTCCGAAAAACTCGCTCACTCATCTCAAGCTGCAAACAGTGCGCGTGATCACCGCTATCAGCTGACGGCGCTTGCTGAGCGTTTCCGGTCTCTGGAGGCATTAGCGACCGAGCGGCTCAAAACTGCGTCGAGGCCACCGGTGGCCTCCTCAGGCCTCTCGCCGGAGGAAGCCAGTGAGCAGCTGTTGCAGAACGAACAGGCTCACCTACACAGCAAAGAGAAACTCGGCGAACTCCAGCACGCCCTTGAACAAGCCCAGGCTGCTCGAGAAGCAGCCGAGCGGAAGGCTCGCATTGCTCGAGAAACCTATACCCAGGTAGTGCGTGAGGAAGCGGATCAACAAAAATCATTCGCGCAAGCGGAAAGTCGCCGACAATCAGCCGAGACCAAACTATATGCATTACAAGCTGAACTTGCACGCGCAGAACAGGACGCGGGTTACAACACGGGGTCACTTGAGGAACTTCAGCAAGAAATCCAGCAGCTTGAATCCTCTCTAGTTCGCGCGGAACACGACCTTGAAACCTGTCGCCAACACAAGGAAGAGCTCCAGCGACAAGCCCAAGAGGCACGAGAAGTGCGCGCAAGCGCAGAGAGAGCACTGAGTACCTCTCAAAGTGACGCGAGCGCGGCGCAAGCTCGCGCAGAAGTGCTGAAACAATCTTTACAACCCGATCCAGGGTCCGCACAAGCTGCGTTGCATGAATTGCAGCCACGCGATCTGGCAGAGATCTTAGATATCGAGCCCGGCTGGGAAGCCGCTATATCGGCGCTACTAGCCGGCTCTACCGATCGGGTGTGGCTGGACTCAGAGTTCCAGCTCTCAGAGGTGCTCGACCTATTGGAAGTCCAGAAGGTCTCCGATGTTCGGATCTTCCAGCCGGCTAAGACTGAATTGTCAGCCCCCAACTTCCCCGAGATAGTTAATGCTCTACCAGCCCAGAAGGTGGTGTCGGTTCGCGAAGGTGCTTCAGAAGCATTTGACCATCTTCAGCGAGTACTATCCTCTGGGCTTGTTGTGGAGTCGCTAGCTCGGGCTCAGGAGATCCTGGCGGATCCGCAAATACTTCGACAGTGCCCGAATCTCAGTATTGCCACAAAGCAAGGGCACGTTTTGACACCGCACTGGATGGACGTTCGCGGGGAGGGTGGAACCAGCTCCCTGGAACGTCGGGCGGTATATGATGCGGCCGCCACTGAACTAGAGTACCTCGAAGCAGCAATCGAGACGGCTCAAGAGGGGCTTGAAGAGGCTACCGAAGTTTATGAAGCGGCTCGAAACAGTCTGCAAGCATGCGATGCTGAGCTGCAAAACAAACAATCTCGTGTGACAACACTACGAGAACGAATCGCGGTGCAACAGCGCAACCTGCAACAACAAACAGCAGCCCAGCAACGTAGCGAAGAACAGCGAACCAAACTTCGGGCGGATCTTGAGCAAGCACGCACTGCATATGAGCACGCCCAAGAACACTTCGACGCGCTGCAGGCCGCTGCCTCTCTGGATGACGGAAGCGCGCAGAGTGCAGATCAAGCCGCTGAAGCGCAGCAAGCTTCGGAACGCGAAGCCAGTGCCGCACGCGCTGCCGAAACCGAAGCTCGGCTCGCGTTGCGAACGGCCGAAAATACCGCGCAGCAAGCGGAACAACGTGTCGAACAAGCTCGACGCAGGCTATCTGCCGCCAAGATCGCGCAGCAAGAGTACCAGCGTGCCCTGATACGTCAACAACGTACTGTACAGCGACTGACAAGCCTGAAGGACGGGATTGAGGTTGTAATTGACCGGATCGACGGCAGTATCGAACGTGCTGAACAAGATGCAGACGCCCTCGAATACCAACGCGCCGAGCTGCAATCACAGGTCGACTCCGCTGAGCAAACGGTCAAGATGTCGCGAAGCCAATTGGCTAAGGTTCAGGAGCAGCTCCACGAGCGCCGTCTGGTGCGCCAGGAACACGAAATCAAATTGACACAATTGCATGAGCGGTCACTAAATGAGTTGGGGTATTCTCACCAGTATCTAGTGGCTCATTTTGGGCCAGACCAACCGGTCGATACCGGTGACGATGACGCCCTCGTCGCTCTCCCGTATAACCGGGGGGAGCAACAGAAGCGACTGCGTGCTGCCAAACGAGAACTCAAAGAACTCGGCAAGATTAATCCGCTGGCTTTAGAAGAATATAAAGCGGTTCAGGAACGCCACGAATACCTGAGCCAGCAGTTAGCGGATCTCGAGGACTCACGTCGCAACCTGCTCAAGATTATCGAAGATGTTAACGCCACGGTCTTGGAAGTATTCACCTCAGCATATGAGGATACCGCGGCGCAGTTTGAACATGTGTTTGCCACAGTCTTCCCAGGGGGAGAGGGGCGTCTCTCCCTGACTGAGCCGGACAATATGCTCGAATCTGGTATCGAAGTCGAAGCGAGACCAGCTGGTAAAAAAGTCAAACGGCTCTCCCTCCTATCGGGTGGGGAGCGTTCGCTGGCCGCCATCGCGCTGCTCGTGTCTATTTTTAAAGCCAGACCATCACCGTTCTACGTGATGGATGAAGTTGAGGCAGCGCTGGATGACACGAACCTGACGCGTTTATTGTCGATCTTCAAAGAACTCCAGCATGATTCCCAACTGATTATCATTACGCACCAGAAGCGCACCATGGAGATTTCAGATGCACTCTATGGGGTATCAATGCGTGGCGACGGGGTCTCACAGGTCATCAGTCAAAGACTGCATCAAGCCTGATCCGAATCAGAGCGAGCTTGTTCGTGAGACCGCGACACAGTCGTCATGGAGCCTGTTATAGGCCGCTCTGCGATGACCCGTATGTTGGTTTCCGGTGCGAAAGTCCACACGATACAGGCCAAAGCAAGAATCCCGCCGGTAATAGCGAAACCTAGTTCGAAACCGTAGAAATCGACGACCCAACCGATGAACAATGGGCCAATAATCGAGCCGACATCCGAAGCCATTTGCGCAGCTGACATGACCGTACCGGCTTTTCGCTCCTGACCCACCAGATCCGCAATCGCGGCTTGCTGCGGCGCGTTCATCAGGCCGGTACCCGCACCGGCGACCAGGGATGCCACAAAGAACAGCATCGGGTTAGTCATGAAGCCCAGGACACCGGTACCGACAGCTGCCACGGCCAGACCAAGGACGATCAGCGGCTTCCGACCATATTTATCTGACAACCGCGAAGAGAACGTGACGGCAATAACATTGCCTGCAGCAAAGATCGATAATGCGACCGCAGCGGTCTGGGGTCCATCGAGGAAGAAACCCGTTCCTGCAAATGCGGCGGCAGCGAAGAGCGGCATGATGGCGTTTCGGACACCAAAGGTCGCCCAACCATTAGCAAAGAATGAACCAAGTGCTGCACGGTAGGAGTGATCCTTAATTGCGTCACCGAAGTTCCACGCAACACGCTCGTCGACGACCTTGTGGCGCTTGCCGCCTTTCTGGCGATGCAATCCGAGATAAACCACAAAAGCGGCAATCAGCAGAGCCCCACCGTAAATCAAAAATGGTGCCCTTGGGCCCAGTGCGACTAGTAAACCACCGACCAGGGGTCCGGAGATATTCCCAATCAAAAATGCTGAGGCATAAGCACCTGACACTCGACCACGGATATGCGGGGGAGATTTCGCAGCAAGAAAAGACATCGCTGAGACGGTAAACAGAGTAGATCCGAAACCGCCGAGACCACGAAAGATCAGCAGTTGAGTGTAGGTCTGCGCAAAAGCGACCGCGAACATCG
>CALBOC010000177.1 GCA_937896705.1 uncultured Micrococcaceae bacterium
AGCATTCGCATCGGGTCTCGAATGATCACCCATTGGTCCGCATCGGACACGACCAAGCACTGGCCAGAGGGCGCGTTCACCGCGGTGAACAGGCCATTTCCATTGAGTACGAGATCAATCCGGGCAAATCCAACCGGGTAGCGATCAACCGAGGGGCACCGCAACCGGCCCGCCAGGCCTACGGCATTTTCAAAGCCGTGATGTTTGCGCCCGAAGACATTGAACTGGTCAGCGGACAACCAGACATCCGCCGCAGATTCATGGACGACTTGATCGTTCAGATGCGTCCCGCGCTCGGCGATGCCCGCCGCGACTTTGACCGCGTGCTCCGTCAACGTAACGCGTTACTGAAATCCGGTCGTAAACCCGGCGCCTGGACCGAGGAACACGAAACCACGCTGGGTGTGTGGAATGAACACCTCTCGCGGGCCGCAGCACGACTGATCAATGGACGACTGCACGCCTTAAGACTGCTGGCGATCCCCACCGCCAATACCTATGCGCAGTTATCGAATGGCAATAAACCAGCGGGATTCAGCTATCACTCAACGGTCCCGTTAGCCAGCGGGCAGCACGCCGAGGTGCCCGATGAAGCCCAGCTCTACCAGGCCGTGCTGGCCGAACTCGAAAGTTCCTACCGCGCCGAACGCGACCGCGGCGTGACCCTGGTGGGTCCACATCGCGACGACATGATCATCACGTTGGGCCCCGCCCCGGCCAAGGGGTTTGCTTCCCACGGCGAAACCTGGTCGCTAGCCCTGGCGCTGCGCTTAGCCTCCTATCAAGTCCTGGTCGAAGACGACCCGAACCCGAATGCCAAACCGGTGCTCATTCTTGATGATGTCTTTGCTGAACTTGACGCGGCACGGCGCAGCCGGTTGGCAGAAATGACTCGGGATGCCGAACAGCTGATCATCACCGCAGCGGTGGCCGCCGATATCCCAGCAGAACTCACCGGTACCCACATCCCGGTCCAAATGCGCGATGGGATCTCGACTCCGGGTGAGCATCACACGGATTTGGCCACGTTGAAGGTCATTGAGGCTAATAACTTCGACGACGCGGAAGGTTCCGAGGCCCCATCGGAGCGTGGCGACGATGATTGATGAACCCATCGAACCCGAAGAAGACCACATTGATGCCGCCGCCGCAGCCCTACAACGGGTTCGCCTCGCCGCAGCGGAAGCCGGATACCGCCCGGGAATGGCCGGGCAATTTCATCGTCGCTCGAAAAAGCCGCGCCCCAAAACGGAAGACTATGTCAGATCTGTGGGCCCGCAGCCTTTAGGCGACGTATTCTCGAAATTCATTGCCCAGCGCGGGTGGAAAGAACCCGTGGCGGTCGGGTCGGTGCTGGCCGACTGGTCCTCCATCGTCGGATCGCAGATCGCCGAAAACGCCAAAGTTGAGACATTTGAAAACGCCAAACTCGTGTTGCGGGCGTCTTCGACGGCCTGGGCCACACAGTTACGCCTGCTCACCCCGCAGTTAATGCATAAATTCGACGAAGTGCTTGGCCCCGGCGTGATCACCCGGCTGGAAATTAAGGGCCCGACCGGTGGAAGTTATGGTCGTCGCCCGCGCCGCAGATGAGGTTTTTTCTCGCGGCGCTCCAACGGCCTGTAGAGCGATTTGTGGACCGGAAGATGATCCCGGGGGCATATTCGGGCCTGCGATCTCACTGCAGCGGCAGTTTTGGGCGTTATGAGGCAGGTTTTAGCCCACAGCACCGCTCAATTTTGGGCGAAACGTCACATAATGTCGTAGAATAGGGACGTTACAGACTTTTCTGTAGTTGATCTGCACCGCTGTTAAGGAGCTAAACGGCCCGTGGCTGAAAACCTAACTGACAATACCGTAGCTATGGCTACTCAAGCGCAGTCTGAGCTGCAACGCGTAGAGCATTCCTATGAAGCTGGCGACATCACCGTGCTGGAAGGCCTCGAAGCCGTCCGGAAACGCCCCGGGATGTACATCGGGTCCACCGCAGAACGCGGGCTCCACCACCTGGTCTGGGAGGTCGTCGACAACTCGGTCGATGAGGCACTGGCCGGGCACGCAGATACCATTCACGTCACCCTCCTGAAAGACGGGGGTGTCCGGGTCGAAGATAATGGCCGTGGGATTCCCGTGGATATGCACCCGACCGAAAATAAACCCACCGTTGAAGTCGTCATGACTGTACTGCACGCCGGCGGGAAGTTCGGTGGAGGCGGTTACGCGGTCTCGGGTGGTCTGCACGGTGTCGGTGTCTCGGTTGTTAACGCACTCTCTTCGCGGGTCGACGCTGAAATCCACCGCCAGGGGTACGTCTGGACGATCTCGTTCAAAAACGGCGGCATGCTCGATGACGCGCTCCAGCAGGGTGGCACCACGGATAAGACCGGGACGATCATCACGTTCTACCCGGACGCCGAAATCTTCGACACGATTGAATTCGATTACGAAACCCTGCGGGCACGGTTCCAGCAGATGGCCTTTTTGAATAAGGGCCTGCGCATCACGCTGACCGATGAGCGCGAACACGTCGTAGAGTCAACGACCGCCGATGAAATCGCTGGCGAAACTCACAATGAAACGCTGGCCGAAGCCGAAGCTGAATTGCAGTCCGAGGATGGCGAAGAAGTCGAAGCGCCCGAGCAGACCATCCGGTTTGTCGACTACATGTACGAAAACGGGCTGCTGGATTACGTCACGCACCTGAATAAATCCAAGCGCGCCGAACTCATCCACGAAGACGTCATCGCGTTTGAAAAAGAAGACAACGACCAGGGCATGTCGATTGAAGTGGCCATGCAGTGGACCACCGCGTACTCCGAATCGGTGCACACCTACGCCAATA
>CALBOC010000178.1 GCA_937896705.1 uncultured Micrococcaceae bacterium
TCGTACTCATCGATGAGTACTGTCACTATCTGCAGTATGAGCTGAATCGATCCGAGCACACCATCCGGTCGTATCGTTCAGATCTGACAGGCTTGGCGTCAGATCTTCAGAAAAGCGCTTCCGGACAGGATGAATTGCTGCCGGTTTTTCGAGATGCAACGTTGGAAGACTTCCGAGCTTGGTTAGCGCAACTGACCGAGCACGGCATGAGCCGCACCACCATGGCTCGGAAGACGACGGCCATTCGGCAATTCATGAGCTGGCTCGTGCGACAAGGTATTCGCCAGGACAATCCAGCGGCACGGCTTATTACACCAAAACAGACCTCGCACCTGCCCGATACGTTATCTCAGAGGCAAGTACGTCAAGCACTAGATGCCTTGTACGAAGCGGTCCGGGGTGAGTCTGGCGGTCCCGACCCCCTGGCACTTCGTGATGTGGCGATGTTTGAAGTGCTCTACGCGACTGGCATTCGCGTCGCTGAGATCGAAGGCCTCGATATAGAAGACATCGATTTCTCTCGTTCCGTTGTTAAGGTAACTGGAAAAGGCGACAAACAACGGGTCGTACCGTTGACAGCCCCGGCAGTGAGAGCACTAGAACAATGGCTGTCGGAAGGGCGTTCACAGGTGCTCGGTGACAAGCTTCAGACGCCGGCGGTCTTTCTGGGCGCTCGTGGACGCCGAATCGGAGCAAGACAGATCCGAGAAGTAGTCAACGACGTGCTACGAAAACTCGGCGATACTTCGGCCTCTGGAGTCCACGTACTGCGACATACCGCAGCGACGCACCTATTAGATGGGGGAGCGGATCTACGATCGGTGCAGGAGCTCCTAGGCCACGAATCGCTGCAGACCACTCAGCTCTATACACATGTGTCGATCGACCGCTTGCGCCAGGGGTATCAACAGGCTCACCCGCGCGCTTAATCCCGTTCTATCCAGTGGTTCCATAACCGTCTTTTTGGTGGGGTGTCTTTGGCCAGTGCGATTTGAAGAGATTACGACAAGTGTCCGGCGGCCAGTAGCTATCAACCAGTTCATCAGGCATAATGGTGTCTGTTAGATTTTCCAGATCCGAAGACGTGTGGTCGTAGGGGAAGACGTACCGCTAGTTATGGAGGATCGGAATGTCTGGCATTGATGCAAGAGGTGTACTTTACGTGCACTCTGCCCCAGCAGCCCTCTGCCCTCACATTGAGTGGGCAGTCGGGGCTGCTTTGGGTGCCCAAGAAAAGCTTGAGTGGGAGCCCCAACCGGCAGCCCCTGGAACTTATCGAGCCGAGATTAACTGGAGCGCTCCGCAAGGCAGCGGCGCGAAACTCGCCTCGTCATTACGTGGGTGGGCACACCTGCGTTATGAGATTACCGAAGAAGCGTCGGAAGGTTCAGATGGCTCCCGGTGGTCACACACTCCAGAGCTTGGAATTTTCCACGCTACTACCGATGTGACGGGCAATATCATGGTCTCTGAAGATCGGATCCGTTATGCCTATGAGCAAGCCCACGGAGACCCTTCGGCGGTTTATCATGAGCTGTCGCTAGCTCTAGGTGAAGCTTGGGATGAAGAATTAGAACCCTTCCGCCAGGCGGCAGACGGCGCCAATGTGCGGTGGCTACACCGCGTAGGTTAAACGCTCGACACGATCCTCCTAAACGACAACGGAGGCAGGTTCACTATGAACCGGCCTCCGTTGATGCGTTTAATCTCGGTTTAGTAGCTGCGGAGTGCTACGACAGCGTTGTGGCCACCGAATCCGAATGAGTTGCTTAGTGCGGCGATATCACCGGATGGGAGCTCGGCAGGTTGCCCATGCACCACGTTGAGTGGAATGTCTGGGTCCTGATTGTCCAAGTTGATCGTCACCGGGGCTTTGCGATGATGAATAGCTAGAACGGTGAAGATAGCTTCAAGGGCGCCTGAAGCTCCTAGCAGGTGACCGGTCTGCGACTTCGTTGCGGAAACGTGAACGTTGTCCAGATGGTCGCCGAATACAGACTTCATGGCGACGTACTCTGGACGGTCACCGACCGGGGTGGAAGTGGCATGCGCATTGACATGTACGACTTCGCTGATTTCAATTCCAGCGCTCTTTAGTGCCGCATTGAGGGCACGGGAGGCACCGAGTCCCTCTGGTTCTGGTGCTGTGATGTGATGTGCATCCGACGTCACGCCAGAACCGGCCAGTACGGCATAGATCGTGGCACCGCGTGCGCGGGCATGTTCTTCTGATTCGACAACTAGGGCTCCGGCACCTTCACCGAGTACGAAACCATCGCGGTCGGCATCGTAGGGACGAGAGGCGGCCTGTGGGTCGTCGTTGCGTCTGGAGAGTGCTTGCATCGCAGCGAAGCCTGCGATCGGCAGCGGGTGGATAGCTGCTTCAGCGCCGCCGGTGACGACAACATCTGCTTGCCCCGTTTCAATGAGTCGACGGGCGCTATCCATGGCTTCGGTGCCTGAGGCACATGCCGAAACCGCGGTGATCGCACCGGCACGAGCTTCAACATCCATCGAGATTGCTGCGGCAGCGCCATTGGGCATCAGCATTGGAACGGTCATGGGCAGTACTCGGCGGGGGCCACGTTCGCGCAGGTTATCCCAAGAATCTAGCAGGGTCCAGACGCCACCGATACCGGTCCCGAAGGCGACTGCGATGCGTTCGGAATCGAGTTCCTCATCGGCTAGCCCCGAATTCTTCCAAGCTTCTCGGGCAGCGACCAACCCCATTTGAGTGGTCGGATCCATGCGACGTGCTTCAACGCGTGACAAGACCTCAGAGGGGTCATTGGTTAGCTGCGCTGCAAAGGTCACAGGCAGTTCGTATTGTTGTACCCAGTCTTTTTCGATTGGCCGCGCACCAGAGGTAC
>CALBOC010000179.1 GCA_937896705.1 uncultured Micrococcaceae bacterium
CGCGTTTCTCGAGGGTCAACTCTCGGCCTCCGCCGATCAGCGTATGCGTGCGCATTTGGCCGCTTGCCCCCAATGCGCCCAGGAAGTCGAGCAACGCTCCTCCGCATTATTCGTCACGCAGAAACTCGATAAAATTTCTCGCGGCGAACCGGTCAACTACCCAGCCCCCGCCACGAACTCGGTCATGCAATCCGACGGAGTCGCCGGATGGAAGTTTCTCGCCGGTGCCGGCGTGGTCGGCTTAGTCGTTTTGGGAATGGTCATCAGCCTGTGGATCTTAGGTGGCGAAGATCGTTCCTACGAATCCGCGCATTCGACTTCGCCTTCGCTCATTCCGCAAGAAGTTGAAGTTGTTCAAGCTGACCCGCAAGATCTCATCCGTCCGACCCCCAGTGATGATTCGACCAGAATCCCCAGCGACTTCGGTGCCACCAGTGCACAGTTGTCGTATAGCAGCGCCCCGTTAGGTATTGATGGCACACCAGTCCGGCTAACGTCGGTCAGTGAGCTGCGGGCAGCCGGATGGACCATCCCGCAATTTCAGGCCCTGGGCATGGCGTTTGAGTCCGCAGTCGTGGACGAAGACGACGGACAAGTCTATGTCATGTCCGTGTTTAATAGTTCCTCGACCGACACCGATGACCAAACGGTTGTACGTGAATGTCGGGTCGAACATGAAGACGGTTCGGTGACCGCCTGCAGCCGGTTAGATTTCACGAAATCAGACGCGACCGAAGTGTCCCTACCGGTAGCAGAAAACGTCTGGCTCTACACTTACCCGGATGGTTCCTGGACCGCGTACATGGCCACGAGTAAATCTCAATATCGGGTGGATTCGACCTCCGACGCCGATTATGCCGGAGGCATCATGTCCACGCTATATGTCGAAGAGAAGTCCCGGCTGAGCTCGGGGAGCCAAGATTACAGCGATGACGTCAGCCACCGTTTTGAACGCGGTTTAGAACGTCTCATGGGCCGGTAGATAGCCCAGAAACCTCCGGATTCCGCGCTTTCGGGTAAGCTGTAGACCAGTATGAACATCTTCGGTATTAATGGTGGCGAGCTCGTTGTCCTGATCGTGCTTGCCTTGCTATTGCTGGGACCCGAAAAGATTCCAGAGTACTTGCGTACCCTGCGGGAATGGATCCACAAAGCCCGAAAACTTGCCGAAGGTGCCAAAGAACAGTTCAAAGAAGAAACCGGCACAGACTTCGATGACGTCGACTGGCAAAAATACGATCCGCGACAGTACGATCCGCGCCGGGTGATCCGCGAAGCGCTGTCTGAACCTATTGAAGATCTCGAAGCGTCACTCAAAGACGCCAAAAATACGGTCCAAGATGCTGCCGACACCGTTGTAGACAAGCCAGCCAAGCGTCCCCAACTGACCCAGGCCGAAATCATTGCTGCCGCGGTCCCGATTGACCAGCTCGACCAGCAGGCCAATCTCGACCAACAAGCCAACTTTCCAGATCCGAGTCATCCAGAACTTAGTAATGGTTCTACCCCGCCAGCACAACCACGGACCGTCCCCCCTGACCTGTTAGAGACGCCACCGACTGCGGCACAAGCAGTCGGAATGTCCGATCCGTTAGAGGGCGCGTCAAACGAGACCCCAGATCAAGAAGATGCGGCGACTAACCTCGCACCTGAATTGCTGGCCACCCCGTTTGATGCAGAAGCTACTTAGGCGACACCGGCAGTTTTCGGCCCGATAGCCCTCGCGGTGTGGTGGCTAACTGCCCAACGATGGATTGCAAAGCCTGACCCGCTGCAACATCGGGGGAGGAGATCACCGATGGGGTGCCAACCTCGCTGTCGGCTCGTAATACCGGGTCTAACGGGATCGACCCGAGTAACGGGACGTGCTGGTTCAACACGTCGGTGAGGCGATCACTGACCGCTTGCCCACCGCCTGAGCCGAAGACTTCCAGAAAGGTCCCGTCCGGCAACTGTAAGGGGCCCATATTTTCGATGACCCCGGCTACCGGCTGGTTTGTCTGCGTAGACAACTGACCTGCGCGTGCCGCGACCTGGGCTGCGGTGTGCTCCGGTGTGGTGATGACTAACAATTCTGCTGTGGGGAGTAACTGGGCCGTGGAGATCGCAATGTCACCGGTGCCCGGCGGCAGGTCGATGAGCAGCACATCTAAATCGCCCCAGTAGACGTCTGTGATGAATTGTTCTAACGCCCGGTGCAACATGGGCCCTCGCCAGGCCACCGGCTGGTCGGTGTCTAAGAACATGCCAATGGACATGACTTTCACACCGTATGCGATCGGTGGCATGATCAGATCTTCGACTTTGGTCGGTTTATCGGTCACCCCAAGCAGCCCCGGGATCGAGAACCCGTGGATATCGGCATCAATCAAGCCCACGGCCAGACCACGCTGTGCCAGCCCTGCGGCGAGGTTCGCGGTGATGGTGGACTTGCCGACCCCACCTTTGCCGGAGGCCACCGCGTACACCTTGGTCAAGGAGTCGGCCCCAAACGGGTTCTTGGGGCGAGCCGCGGTGAGGTGTGCTTGGAGTGCGACGCGTTGCTGCGCGGTCATCGTTGATAATCGCACCGAGACTTTCCCATCCGTGACGCTTTGCAGTGCTGCACCAACATCGGCGTGAATCGTGTCGCGCATTGGACACCCGTCGATGGTCAACCGAATGGTCACGGCGATGTCTTCGGCAGAAAATTCCACGGCCGCGACCATGCCCAGGCGGGTGATGGGCTGGCGAATTTCTGGATCAATCACGGTGTCCAGGGCACGCCATGCTTCGATCTCACGGGGTGTACTCGGTGCAACATCTGGGGCTAGTACACCACCGGGGTGCAGGTCTGTTGAGTCTGTCATGGGATGATGCTTCTCCTTGC
Source organism: uncultured Micrococcaceae bacterium (assembly GCA_937896705.1). GTDB lineage: Bacteria > Actinomycetota > Actinomycetes > Actinomycetales > Micrococcaceae > Yaniella. The sequence goes on from CALBOC010000179.1 coordinate 2,870, forward strand.
TCACAGCGCAATGTGGGCCGGGTGGTGGAAAGTCTGCCCTACAGGGTAGAAAATGGACACTATGAGTATGTTTGGTCCTGGAGCACACATTGGGTCGCCACTGCCGCAGGGGCAGCTGGTCGGCAACTACCGTTCGTATGAGGCCGCCACCGCTGCGGTTGATCGGGCAGTAGAAGCCGGCGTGGATCCACGGTTTCTTTCTATCGTAGGACGTGATTTACGTTCGGTCTATCGACTACGTCACCGGCCAAGCTACGCTGCGGTCGCGGGGCGCGGCGCGCTCCAGGGGGCATTTTTTGGGCTGTTCATCGGGTTGTTGATGTCGATGATGACCGGCGGGCAAGGCATGTTGTTGACCTTGGGTTCAACGATGTTGCTCGGTGCGGTCATTTGGGTACTCTTCGGGGTGATTGGCGAAGTGATGCGCCGACGTCAGATGAAATATGCGATGATCCCCTCGATGACGGCTGTCAGTTACGACCTCGTGGTTGACAACGCTGTCGCAGGCCAAGTCACCGCGGCCCTAGGACCCCAGCCGGGAGCTCAGCAAGCCTCGAGTGCGGCACCAAGTCCACAACCGGAAGTCAGCCAAGCCCCATCGACCCCGTCTGAGCCCACCGGTGGCATCCAGGATCTGCCCGACGGACGTCCGCAATACGGTGTCCGCGTGGATCCCAAACCTGATGCCGAACAGCAGGGCTCAGACGAGACCGACTCATCGCGCTAGTTGTCGTGCTGCCACAGTTGTTGCATCCACGCTTCGATATCTTCTACGGTGCGTGGCAGGTGTGCGGATAGCGACTCGGCGCCATCAGCGGTGACCAGGATGTCATCTTCGATGCGTACCCCGATACCCCGATACTCTTCGGGGATCGCGAGATCCTCTTGTTTGAAGTACAGCCCGGGTTCAATGGTGAAGACCATGCCCTCACGCAGGGGCGCGTCAAGATACATTTCTCGGCGGGCCTGCGCGCAGTCATGAACATCTAAGCCCAAGTGATGCGAGGTGCCATGCGGCATCCACCGGCGGTGATGCTGTCCTTCGGGCGATAGGGCTTCTTCCACGGAGACCGGAAGAATTCCCCAGGCGTCCAAGTGTTGAGCTAATACTTCCATCGCAGTGTTGTGAATGTCGCGGAACAGCACGCCGGGTTTGGCCGCTGCGAACGCTGCATCTGCCGCTGCCAGCACGGCGTTATAGATCTTGGCCTGCACTGGGCTAAAGGTACCGTTGACCGGCAGGGTCCGGGTGATATCCGCGGTGTAAAGAGAGTCTGCTTCAACTCCGGCATCTACCAGGAGCAGCTCTCCGTCGTTGACGGGTCCGGTATTGCGGATCCAGTGCAAGACGGTGGCATTATTGCCGGCCGCAGCGATCGTATCGTAGCCCAGGTCATTACCCTCTAATCGCGCCCGGGCGAAAAACGCACCTTCGATGACCCGCTCGCCGCGAGTGTGCCGTGTTGCTTGTGGAATCGCGCGCACGATGTCTTCGAATCCGCGTATCGTCGACTCGACCGAGCCGCGGAGCTCAGCGACTTCGTAGTCGTCTTTGATCAGACGCATCTCGGAGAGGAACTCGGCCAATTCAGCATCCAGTGCATCGGACTGTTCGAGATCGACCTGCGTGTTGATGCGAGAAGTATCGACGAGCGCGTCCATGTTGGGATCGGTTTCGCGCACCAACCGGATGCGCGTGCCGCCAACTTCGACCACACCGGCATCTACGGTGACCGCGTACTCCAATTCGGACAGGTCCTTGGTCGCGATCTGGGTGCGCTGCTGGAGCTCGGTGAGCGTTGGCAACGGCCCGACCCAGAACTCACCGGTTTTGGTGTTCGAATAGAACTCTTCCGAGTCGCGGCCCGCTAGGGGGCGGAAGAACAAGGTGGCTTCGTGATGACTGCCGTGGTCGCCGGTGCCCTCGGCGACCGGTTGCATCACCAGGACAGCTTCGGGTTCGTGGTCTACGCCAAGCCCGGTGAGGTGTGCGAACGCCGAATGGGGACGGAAGCGGTAGTCGGTATCGTTGGAACGTACCTTCGGGGCGCCTGCTGGGATGACGAGCCGATCGGTCGGGAACCTCCGAGACAGTGCGACTCGCCGCTGGGCAGCATATGAGGCTGCAGCATCGGGCTGGAACTCCGTGTCGTCGGTCTGGGCCCAGTTGGAGGCCATAAACTCTTTGAACGCGTCGGAGGAGGGTCGATGCGAACGGTTTTCGACACGTTCTTCGAGTGGCTGATCTTGAGTCGGTGCGTGATCTGATGGTTGAGTCATACCTGTAATCTTCGCATGATTGGCAAAACTGTCTATGACCTGCATCGAAATTCGCGGCGAGCTGTGGCCAGGTTACAGGGGTTTGTCATGGCGCGAGGGGAACCTGCCCCAAAGCTGATGCTGCTAGTAGAATGACCGTCTATGGCCTTCGACATGCACACTCATTCGGACTTATCGGATGGTACGACCTCGCCCGCGGAAGTAGTTGCCGCAGCGGCGCGCGCCGGTTTGGATGGCATCGCGCTGACCGACCACGACACAACCGCCGGCTGGGAGGTGGCGGAAGAAGCCGCAGCCGACCATCGGCTAGCACTGGTACGAGGGATGGAGCTTTCCACAGTCACCTACGATGGGATTGCCGTACATGTGCTGTCGTATTTGCATGATCCCACCAATATTGACTTGCTCGCCGAAATCGCCAGGTCCAGAAATGCCCGCTACACACGGGCGAAACGTATGACCGAATTATTGGCAGCGGACTTTCCGATCACCTGGGATCTGGTGAAACAACAAACCACCGTGGAATCTACGATCGGTCGGCCGCATATCGCCGATGCGCTGGTTCAGGTTGGTGCCGTGCAGAACCGTTCTGCGGCGTTCGATTCGATCTTGCGCGGTGGGTCGAAATACTATGTGCCCCACTACGCTCCTGATCCGGTACTGGGCGTCGAATTGATCCGGGCAGCCGGTGGCGTGCCCATTTTTGCCCATCCCAAGGCCAAAGTCCGTGGCCGGACCGTCAACGACCAGTTGTTCTATGACATGCTCGACGCTGGGCTTGCTGGGGTAGAGGTCTATCATCGCGATAATTCCGGCAGTGGCAAAGCATGGCTTCTAGACTTCGCCAAACAACACGACCTGCTGGTGACGGGCTCATCGGATTATCACGGTGCAGGAAAGCCGAACCGATTGGGCGAGCACGTCACGTCACGCGAAACAGTTGAGGCGATCGAAGCCGAAGCCACCTCGGGCTACACCGTGTTGTGGAATGGGAATTAGTCCCGGACAAGTTCGGTGGTGACCACCTCGGCGGTCGGAAGTCGTTGTGACATGACCTCAATAGCCTGCGGGTTTTGATCCACGAGCACGTAGCGTCGCTCCAGCTGCTCAGCTGCGGCGCCAAGCGTGCCCGACCCGGCAAAGAAATCCAACACCCAGTCGCCCGGGCGTGACGAGGCGGCCACCATTCTGCGCACTAAACCAACCGGTTTCTGCGTTGGGTACCCGGTCTTTTCTTTACCGGTGGGCGAGACGATGGTGTGCCACCAGACGTCGGTGGGCATTTTGCCGCGTTCGCGTTTTTCTGGCGTCACCAATCCCGGGGCCATATAAGGTTCGCGGTCGACTTCGGTCGAATCAAACCAGTACTTTTTTGGATCTTTGACGTAGACCAAAATGGTGTCGTGTTTTGCTGGCCACCGGCTGCGGGATTTCCCACCGTAGTCATAAGCCCAGATGATTTCGTTAAGGAAGTGGTCCCGTCCAAAGATCATGTCCAGCATGACCTTGGCGTAGTGCACTTCTCGGTAGTCCAAGTGCAAATATAAGGTGCCGTCTTCGGCCAGGATCCGCCAGGCTTGTTCCAGCCGGGGCTCGAGGAAATCCCAGTAATTGGTGAAGGCATCATCATAGGATGCTAAGGCACCGCGCAATGTTTGGTAGGAATGCCCGCCAAACCCGACCCGGTCGCCCTGCCCCTCGGCTACTCGCACCGTGGTGGTAGAAGCTCTGGACTGGGTCCGACCGGTATTGAACGGGGGATCGATGTAAATCATCGTGACGGACTCATCTGGCACCGAGGCCAGAAACTCCATATTGTCGGCGTGGATGATTTTATTCGCACCAGCAAAAAATGCGCTCATGGGTCAGCTAGTTGTCACCGCGAGCGTCACGTTGCACGACTTCACCGTTACGACGCCGCGTACGGCTGCGTGAACGGCGTG
>CALBOC010000180.1 GCA_937896705.1 uncultured Micrococcaceae bacterium
ACAGGCAGGTTGTGGAGGGTTCCCGGCGGGGATCCGATGGGTACCGGTACCAGGAAGTTATTTACGACGTGTATCGCGCCGTTCCGACTCAGACGTACAAGTCGGTAAGTTTTTTAGTTGTTTGTGGTGGAGACAGCGACTGCCGCTTAGCTGGCGACCGCTGGCTGTGCCTTATCAAAGACAGGTTCGGCTTGTGCATCGATGGCGCCCTGGATGTAGAGCGCAGTCAGCAGCGTAAAGACGAAGGCCTGCAAGATCATAATCAACAGTTCCAGGAAGTACAGGGCGACCGAGCCGATGATCACACCGACACCCAGTCCGGCATTCCAAATGCTGTCGGTTTGAGTAATGAGGTATTCAGCACCGGAACCAGCCAGCATCACGATCATGTGACCGGCAAGCATGGTGGCCATCAAACGCAGTGAGTGCGTTAGTGGGCGAACGATGAAGTTCGAGATGATTTCCAGTGGGACCAGCAACGGCAGGATCCAGCTTGGTACACCTTCCGGCACAACCGCGAGCTTGAAGTATTTAATGCCGTGGTGACGCAGTCCAACACCGATCCACACGATGTACATGATGATGGCGATGGCATAGGCCGCGCCTGCGTGGGAGAAGGACGGTAGCTGCAGAATCGGGATCGCACCGAAGAGGTTATTCAGCAGCACGAAGAAGAATGTGGCAAACAGCAGTGGGACCCACTGGCGGAAATGCTTTTCTCCCAGGATGTCTTTGCCCATGCCGTTGCGAACGAAGGCATAGCCGGATTCAGCGATCCACTGGAGGCGTCCAGGAACCAGTGAGCGTTTGCGCATCGCCCAGCTGAAGAATGCCCAGATCAAGATGACCGACAGGATGATCATCAGCATCTGTTTGCCGAAACCGGTCCCGTACTCTGCTCCCCATGGGATCATGTCTGGCGGGTGGGCATCGTCAATCGTAGGCGGCACGTATCCCTGCGTGGGGAGATAACTTAGCACGAGTGGAAGCACGCAAATCCTCTCTGAAGAATCCCACAGGAAAGATTCGGGTAGATGAATCCTGACTCGGGGATGTTGCCGGAATGTTGTAGGCAGTTGCGATGTTCAACGCGTTTTTGCCCTTGGTTAGTCTAGCAAAAACACTAACTGGTGTCGCATTGAGTCCTGGGTTGGGCCAGGCACTAAGAGTTCAATCTAGCAAATGCTCTGAGGCCTTGCTCACAGAAGTACCGCTTGAACTGCCTTATTTCAATAAAACTGCCTTGTCAGAACGCGTTTCTACAAAATGTAGAATTTCATTTTTCGTGGAAATTGTTGCCTTCATCACACTGAAGCTTAAGGCTACGTGTAAATGAGGCGTCGGGTGTTAATAAAGACGATGACTTCGGCAATCTGCCACACCAGGATCCCTACGAGCGCGCCGATCGCCGCACCGGTGGTGTGCAACCATTCGGGCTGAGGTACCACCGTTAATAACAGACCCAGGATGACCAATTTGGCCACAAAGGCTCCCATGGTCAGCGGGATCGCGAGGTTGCGGCGCTTGCGCCACACCAGCGCGATGACCAAGATGCTGATGGCGGATAAGAACCACACGATGACCCCCGCGACCGTCGCTGACCAACCGGCCTCGGTTCCTTCAGCGATGCCAAAGATCCCACCGGTGATGGCCACGGCGATCAGGGTGGGCCACGTAGCGTGAATGAGGATGCCCCACCAGCCGCGTTTATTGACTTTTTTAGCTGCCATGAGGGTCTCCTGATTCACCGGATTGTTGGGCTGCGCGTTCGGCCGCTTTGGCTTCCCTCAGCCGGTTGAGTTTGCGATAGTACATCCGCCGTATAATCCACGGTCGTAGGGTCAGCAACACCAATAACGCCATGGCCACCAGGGTCACGGCGATGACAATTTCGGCTGGGAAGTAGGTCAGGGACACTGCCCCGTAGCCGACGACAAACGTCCAAAGATACAGCAACAGCACGGCCTGGCGGTGGGTATATCCCCCGTCGACGAGTTTGTGATGGATGTGACCGCGGTCGGCGGTGAACGGAGAACTTCGTCGGGCAGTCCGGCGAAGCACCGCCATGACTAAGTCCAATAGCGGAAGTAACATCACCGCAAGTGGCAACAGGATGGGCATGTAGGCCGGGATGTTTCGGAACCGGAACCCTTCAAGTGCTCCCAGGTCTGCGGTTACGGCCACAGCGGCGGTTGCCATGAGCAACCCGATGAGTTGAGCGCCGACTTCTCCCATAAAAATGCGTGCCGGATGGAAGTTGAACGGCAGAAACCCGATGCACGCCCCGATGAGCAGTGCTGTGAGAAGTGTCGACAGATTCGAATAGTCATACGCGTTGATTGTGCGCGTGAGCAGGTAACTGTAGATAAAGAACGCCGAACCACCGATGATTGCAACTCCGGCTGCCAGTCCGTCAAGCCCATCAATAAAGTTGAAGGCGTTGATGGTCAGAACGATGACGAAGATCGTGATCGCAATTTGGGCAAGCTCGTTATCGACGTGAATCCATCCGACCGGCATCGCTTCGACACGAATCCCGGCTGCGGCGACGACTCCGGCGGCAACAATCTGCCCGGCGAATTTGATGATCCAGTGCAGGTCCCAGAGGTCATCGGCAACCCCCATGATTAAGACCACCAAGATGGCCAGCAGGATGCCCACCATGGGGGCCTGGTAAATGCCGGAGAGAAACGGCACGATGGAGGCGGCTCCCATGACAATAATGACCGCTATGGCCATCGCCGCTCCCCCAAGTTTTGGGATCGGCTCGCGGTGCATGTCGCGTTTGCGCGATGGCGTGTAGACGCGGCCGCGAACCCCTAGCATCCGGGCCATCGGTGTCAGTGCGAAACTGATCAGCGCGGTGAGGGCGACGACGGCGAGGTAGACCTTCATGAGGCGGCAGCGTCCTCCGGTGCAGGATCATCAAGATCTAACACTTCGGGGACGACGTTGCGGAGCTCTTCGATGCTGATCGCTCCAGAACGCAGCACCCGGTGCGGGGTGACGGTGCAGTCTACGATGGTCGAGGCTTGTTGTGCTGCACGGGGGCCGTCGTCAATATACACGGCCACGGCCTCGCCGAGTGCGTCTTGGGCTTCGATACTTGACGTGGCGGCTGGTTGGCCGTGTCGATTTGCCGACGAGACGGCCAAGGGACCGGTTTGTTGCAGAATCTGCTGAGCGAGCGCATCATTGGGTAACCGCAGTGCTACCGTGCCGCGAGTTTCCCCTAAGTCCCAGGTCAAGGAGGGCTGCGCTTGAAAGATCAGCGTGAGCGCGCCCGGCCAGAATGCTTGTGCCAGTTGCCGGCCGGTGGCCGGAATGTTGATGGCCAGCGCATCCAGAACGTTGGTACTACCGATTAGCACCGGGGGTGGTGACTGTCGAGAGCGTCCCTTGGCAGCCAGCAGCACGGCTACAGCTTGGGGGCTGAAGGCATCGGCTCCGACCCCGTAGACGGTGTCGGTGGGCAGCACGATCAGCTCGCGTTGTCCGATGGCTTCGGCGGCCTTGGTGATCGCGGCGGATCGTTGATCTGGGTGTTGTGCGTCGAACGGCTGTTTCACGTTAGTCATTGTGCCAGGGTTCTGGGAGCTTTCGGTGATAATTGCACCGGTTATGCCCGCACAGCGGACACGAACCGTTGAGCGCCGGTGAGATCTTCGACGGTCGCCACACGCTGATACTTCGGGTTTGTGGCCACGACACCGGCGATTTCTACCGCATGCGTATGGTCGTGTTCCATCATGAAAAACCCTCCGTCAGCCAGCCAGTCGGCCGCGACCTCTGCGATCTTTTCTGGCACGGCAAGCCCGTCAAGCGACCCCCCGTAGAGAGCCAGGTGTGGGTCTTGTTCAGCTTCGGGCTGGGTTACCGGTGTCGCGGTGGGGATATACGGCGGATTGGACACCACCGCGTCGAAGGTGCCCAGCTGGTCAGCCAGTGCCGGGTCGGCCGAGATGATCGACTCGGTGTCTGTCGCATCCGCGCACAAGACGGTGACGTTGTAGGTGCACGTATTGTCTCGAGCCAGTGTGACTGCTGTTGGATCAATGTCAACAGCCCAGATCCTTGTGGGTCGATCACGTTGGGCGAATTGGTCAGCCAACGCGGCGGCAATCGCCCCGCTTCCGGTGCACAGGTCCAAAATCTTGAGCTCGCCGATTCCACCGTCGAAATGTTGCAGTGTGGTTTCCACCAGAATCTCGGTTTCGACCCGCGGGATGAACACCCCGGGTTCGACCTTAAGATCGACGCCGTAGAAAGTCGTTTCGCCCATCAGATGCTGCAACGGGACACGAGTGGCGCGGGCGCGAGCGAGCTGTTCAATACGTGCCGCGGATTCTTCGGGGATGTCCTCCCCCAGGGCTCGCAGCACCCCGAGTTTCCCACGGGTGATGTCCAGGACGTGGGAGACGATGATGGCGGCTTCTGCCGCGGGTGAGTCGATGCCGGCCCGGTGCAATTGGTCTTGCACCGCAGCCAGCACATCGTTGAGGTTCGGCATGGGGGCGTTAGTTGGATTGGCCCAGTGCTGCCAAGCGCTCAGCTTCATCCATTTCGATCAGCGAGTGAATGACGGGGTCCATATCGCCTTCCAGCACGCGATCTAAGTTATTGGCTTTGTAGCCCGTGCGGTGGTCGGCGATCCGGTTTTCTGGGAAATTGTAGGTACGAATGCGCTCTGAACGGTCCATCGTGCGAACCTGTGAGGCTCGTGTTTCAGCCGCGGCCGCATCGAGTTGTTCTTGCTGGTGGGCCAGCAGCCGGGAACGCAGTACACGCATGGCCGCTTCGCGGTTTTGGATTTGGGACTTCTCGTTTTGCATAGCGACCACAATGCCGGTGGGCAGGTGCGTAATACGTACCGCTGAGTCGGTCGTGTTCACGTGCTGACCGCCGGGACCCGAAGAACGGTAGACATCAATTTTCAGATCGGTCTGGTTGATCTGTATTTCCTCGGGCGCATCGACTTCCGGGAAGACCAGCACGCCGGCAGCCGAGGTGTGAATACGTCCCTGTGATTCGGTGACGGGCACGCGCTGCACCCGGTGAACCCCGCCTTCGTATTTCAGGTGCGCGAAAACGCCCTCTGCCGGGTCATTGGAATTGCCGGTGATGCCGATGTGGACGTCTTTGTAACCGCCCAGGTCTGACTCGGTGGCCGAGATGAATTCGGTTTTCCAGCCCTTGCGTTCGGCGTAGCGCAGATACATGCGGGCCAGGTCGGCGGCAAATAGTGCGGCTTCTTCGCCGCCTTCGCCACCTTTGATCTCTAGGATAACGTTGCGGGCGTCATCGGGGTCACGTGGGATCAGCAGGCGGTGCAGGGTTTCGGTGGCCTCATCGTAGCTGGCTTCTAACCCAGGAATCTCGGCGGCGAAGTCTTCATCCTCTTGGGCGAGCTCTCTGGCGTCTTCCAGGTCTTGGCCCAGCTGCTGCCAGCGTTTGTGGGCTTTAACAATTTTTTCAAGTTCAGCAAAGCGTCGGCCGACTTTCCGTGCCAGGGCCTGGTCGGCGTGGACGGCGGGATCGCCCATTTTCTCGGTGAGGTCTGCGTGCTCGGCTAGCAGGTTATCGATGGAGTCAAACGTACTCATGTGTTTTACCTTAGTCGTAGAAGTCTTAGGACAGAATCAAAAAACCATCGCGCAACCGATTGGTCGCGCGATGGTTTGATGTCAGGAAGCTAAGACTCTGACTGACCCCGAAGCGTGGTCTTGGAGACCAGCATCAAAAATTCCGCGTTCGTTTCGGTTTCTTTGAGTTTGGAGGTCAGCAATTCCAGGGCCTGCTGGGTTTCGAGTCCGGACAGCACACGGCGCAGTCGCCACATGATACCGATTTCTTCCTTGGTCAACAGGTTCTCTTCGCGACGGGTGCCCGAGGCGTTGATGTCGATGGCTGGGAAGATACGGCGTTCAGACAGTTCGCGTGACAGCCGCAGTTCCATGTTGCCGGTACCCTTGAATTCTTCGAAGATGACCTCGTCCATACGCGAACCGGTCTCGACCAGTGCGGTTGCCAGGATGGTCAGCGAGCCGCCACCTTCGATGTTGCGTGCTGCACCAAAGAATTTCTTGGGTGGGTACAAGGCTGCTGAGTCCACACCACCGGACAGGATACGACCTGAAGCCGGCGTTGCGAGGTTATAGGCACGGCCCAGACGAGTCATGGAGTCCAAAAGGACCACGACGTCGTGGCCAAGCTCGACCATGCGCTTGGCGCGTTCGATCGATAGTTCGGCAACCGTGGTGTGATCTTCGGCTGGACGGTCAAAGGTCGAAGCAATGACTTCACCGCGCACCGAGCGCTGCATGTCGGTCACTTCTTCAGGGCGTTCATCCACCAGGACCATCATGAGTTTAACCTCAGGGTTATTGGTGGTGATCGCGTTGGCGATCGACTGCAGCATCATCGTTTTACCGGCTTTTGGTGGTGAAACGATCAGACCGCGCTGGCCTTTCCCGATGGGGGCGACCAGATCGACCAGGCGTGGGCCCATGTCTTTGGACTGGTGTTCTAACCGCAGGCGTTCCTGGGGGTAGAGCGGGGTGAGTTTATTGAATTCCACGCGCTTGGGATTCTCAGCGGCTTCTTGACCGTTGAGCGAATCAATTTTGACTAAGGCGTTGAATTTCTGTCGGTTGCTGCCACCGCCACTGCCGCCTCCACCGCGACGGTTGCGACCACCACGGCCACCGCGACCGCCGCCGCGACCACCCTGCTGGTTCTGTTGTTTATCGTCATCGGCTTGAGGCGCACGGACACGACCCCGAATGGCGTCGCCCTTGCGCAGTCCAAAGCGCTTGACCATGGCCATCGAGACGTACACGTCGTTTGGTCCTGGCAGGTAGCCCGAGGTCCGCACGAAAGCGTAATTATCTAAAACATCCAAGATGCCCGAGATCGGGATGAGGGTTTCGTCTTCGCTGACCTCTTGGTCCTGGTCGTCTTCGTCTTCTTGTTCGCGACGACGGTCACGGGAGCGGTTGCGATCACGCTGGCGTTGACGGCGCTGATTACGCTGGTCGTCATCGCGATGCCGGCGACTATCCGACTGCTCATCTGTGGAGCTGT
>CALBOC010000181.1 GCA_937896705.1 uncultured Micrococcaceae bacterium
TGGGCCCCGACCCCACACGGGTCGGCCCCCACCCCGGGGCCCCTGCATTTAACAACACAAAGTGTACGAACATGCTGTCGAAGCATTAGTTATCACAGCGTGACAGTGGTGCTTTAGAATGTACCCATGGTCGAAATCCAAAATGCCCACTGGACCCAAATGCGGCACGAAACCGCTTATAATATTGCCCGGCTGCGCAATCGCGTCTACGTCATGGAGCAGGGTCTCACCACCGTTGAAGAACTGGATGGTCGAGACCTCGAGCCCACCACTCAGATCTGGTGGATTCAGATCGAGGGTGTTCCAGTCTCAACACTTCGCGTGCTTAAAGAAGATCCACACACGTTATCAATCGGGCGAGTAGCTACCGACAAGCCTTTCCGAGGCCATGGCCTGGCCAGTGCATTGATACGTGCCGTGATGGCCTATTATCCAGATCAGCTGCTCACGATGCACGCCCAAACGCACCTCCAAGCTTGGTATCGGACCTTTGGTCTGGAGACTGTCGGCGAGCCCTACTATGAGGCTGGACGAGAACACGTCACGATGATTCGAGAACCTCTTTTACGGTCGGATAACGAGCTACGAGACGAGATCGATCCAGAACAGTGGCCCGTAATAAATGAAGACACCCCCTCCGAAGTAGACCACGGCACGCCCGAACCTGGCACTCCGCAATATTTCGACGATCTGCAACGACGTTATCGCATGCGACGCAGCAGAAGACCCTAAAAGCTCGTTGGCCCTGATGCCATGGCCACAGTGGGAGCTTCGATTGGAGCGTCTATTCCGGTGACCTCGTCCTTCAGATACTTCGACGCTGTGACACTGTTCCGGGTAGGAGATCTATCCTTTTGAATGTAAGAAAGGTAACCCTGCCCTCTGGCGAGTCACATGCTGACTGACCTGCCCCGTTATGCAATACTTCACAGAGAACTCAAGCTCTTACAGGACGAAGTATCTAAGGAAGGGATCCTGCATTGGATAAACGTATTGATTTTTTGTATCTCAACGAACCGGAGATGATCGAAGCAGGCGTCACCGATCTAGCCGGTTGTATTGACGTGATGGAAGAAGCCCTTGTATTGCTGGCCGATGGTGATTACATGATGGCTGGCGAACGGGGCGATTCTCACGGCGCGATGATTTCCTTCCCGAAAGAACCCAAACACGACGGCATGCCTAAGGACGACATCGATCGTCGGTTCATGGCGATGCCAGCGTACCTGGGAGGTCGCTTCCGCGCGACCGGTGTCAAATGGTACGGCTCTAACATCGAGAACCGCAAATACGACATGCCGCGGTCTATCCACTTATTCGTGCTCAACGACACCGACACCGCTGCCCCCAAAGCTGTGATGTCAGCAAATCTGCTCTCTGCTTACCGGACCGCATCGGTGCCAAACGTTGGGACGAAGCATCTGGCCGTCGACAACGTCGAGACCGTAGGGATGATCGGCCCGGGCGTTATGTCTCAGACCACGCTTCGGGGTGTATTGACCCAGCGCGAAGGTGTCAAACACGTAAAGATTAAAGGTCGTTCGGCAGACTCTACCCAACGGGCAGCCGAACAGATCAAGCAAGACAATCCACAACTGGAATCGGTCACCGTTGTAGACAGCGAAAAAGAAGCTGTTGAAAACGTCGAAATCCTCATCACCGGAGCAAACGCCTCTCCAAATGGCTCCCAAGACTTCCCACAAGTCAAAGGCGAATGGCTATCTCCCGGTACCCTCGTGATCGCACCAGGGGCCACTCACTTCGATGATGACTTCCTGATCAACACACGCAAGGTCGTTGACTACATGGGGCTCTACGATGAATGGCACCATGAATACACCACGCAGGTCGCTTACGACCAGATCGGGATTATCGGTTCGCGCATGCTGAAACTTCAGCATGACGGCCACTTCCCACGTGAAGACCTACAGCAGATGGGCGACATTGCTGCCGGGCGAATCGAAGGCCGTAAATCGGACGACGAGATCATTATCTACTCTGTCGGCGGTATGCCCGTTGAAGATGTAGCCTGGGCCCACGACATTTATAACTACGCTGTCGAAAACAACATCGGCACCAGCCTCAACCTGTGGGACTCACCCGCAGCATACTAATACCAGCACAGAGCGGATCCGGCGCATCACACGGTGGTGCCCCGGATCCGCTTTTTTATTCTCTGCTTCAGGTTATTAGGTGCCGTGCGAGCTGTTCCGACGTCGCGGCAACATTAAAATACGGTGTCCCAGGCTCAAAATGCCGACCTGCGGCCAAGGTCCCTGCGACCACAGGTGCGAACCCCAGTGCAGAGACCAGGTCGGCCACAATCTTCACAGCACTGGGACTATCCGAGGCCACAATCGCAGCACGTTCATCATCAGCTGTAGGCGTGTCCATCGCCCAGTGGGAAATATGGTTCAGGGCTTTAACGACGGTCGCTGTATCGAATCGCTGTGCAATAACCTCAGAAGAGCTCAGCCCGGATGCGAGCCCCTCCTCAAACCACTCGGGCAAGGGTTCATCGTGCCACCGATTTGTTGCATCCACCAGAATCCGATCGGCTAACCACGCCGGCTCCACATCATCCAGATCTTCTTGCGGCACCGCAAGAATAACCAGATCTACATCCTTGGCCACATCCTCGGCCGGCACCGCTGTTGACTGGGGTGCGTACTGCATCAGGTGGTACCGCATTTGACTTGGGGTTCGGGTTGAAGCGATCTGCACGTCGATGCCACTGCGTGCTGCCGCCCGAGCAAAAGCGGTTCCTGCCCGGCCTGCACCTAGCACTCCGATTCGATCAAACGATAGCATTGCGCTGTGCCCCGAGGCCTTCAATACGCGTCTCGACAACATCGCCCGGCTTGAGCCATGGACGACGGCCGTTCTCATCACGCATCGCTAAGGCAACCCCGCCGGGGGTGCCTGTCAAGATGATGTCCCCGGGTAATAATGTGATCAGCTGGGACAAGTATTCAAGTAAGTCTCCCACCCCGAAGACTAAGTCATTGACGGAATCGCGCTGACGCACTTCGCCATTAACTAACGTGGTCAGTTCGGCATTGGACTGAAACTCGTCTGCAGTTGTCAGCCAGGGCCCGACCGGCGTGGAAGCCTCCAAGATTTTGCCCTGGGTCCATTCGTCGGTGCGACCTTGTAAGCCGCGCAACGAGATATCGTTGCTGATGGCGTACCCGGCGATGTAATCTGCAGCATTCGCCGCAGAAATGTTCCGTCCTGGCGCTCCGATGATCACGGCCAGCTCACCTTCATAATCCAGACGATGATCGATTTCTGGCACGGCGATCTCGCTGAAAGCACCCGTGAGCGTCTGACCATATTTGGCAAAAATCGTCGGATATTTAGGAAGATCCAAGCCGGTTTCTTCGATATGGTTCCGGTAATTTAGCCCAATACAAAAGATCTTCGAGGGATAAGGAATGAGCGTCTCATAGCTCAGCGTGGTGGCATCTATGATGTAGTTCGCGTCGTGTTGAGCAGTATCGAGCGCTTCTTGCACAATGGCCTGTCGCTCTGGCGGCGCCAGGGTCAACAGGGAGCCAACATCAATAACATCGGGGAGTCGGACCGCCTGGGTCGCATATTCGGCCCCAGAGTCATCAGTTTCGGTGCTGATAATGAGCGCGGCAAACGTAGCTGCGGGTTCATCGGGGCGTTCTTGTGGCAAGCGAAAGGTAGCTAGTTTCATATCTCTAAGTTCATCACACTCCAACACTGTCTGGAATGCTGACGCGACGCTCAGCTGTGATCTGACTACGCGCTAAGTCAAAACCCGGTGAAATAACTATTAGCTGGGGGCTAATCATAGACAATGGAAGTATGTTTGAACCTCTGGACTTGCAAACGCCACAGCTAGCTGTCGGACTCGGCTTTGTCTTTGCCATTGCAGGAGCAGCCATTCTGGCGCATGCGACGTGGCGTGCCCGTCGCTTGAAAGCCTGGGAAACAGGCGAGGCGGGCCGCTTCGAAGGCGCCGATAGCCGCGGTGAACGAGCTGATGCCCCGCGCGATGTGCGAATTGAGACGATTGCCGGGTTTGCCGCGATGTTCCTGGGTGTCGCATCCATCATCTATGGCATGGTCACCCAAACTCATCAGCACGGCGTGTTGGAATCCAATGTGATTGCCAAGTATCCCGAAGTTCAGGAAGTCGAAGCGGAACAATGGCGTGGCAACCTGTTGGAAGCTGAGGTAACTACCGTAGATGGTGAACAGCTGTACATGCGGATCGTTTTCGATCCTGACACCGGGGAACCCACCATTCAGGGCGAACACCCGGAGCTCGAAACACAGCAAGAATAAGTCCAGTCATTGTTCAGAAACCAGCCGTATACTCTGACTGGTTCAAAATTTAACAACTCACTACCCTTAGGTAAGGATAATGGCCAAAAATAAGTCAGCCGGCAGCTCTCGACACACCGTACGGCAGGCGCAAGCTAACCAACTCGCGGCGGAGAAACGGCGTTCTCGCATCATTACATGGACGATCGTTGGGGTAATCGCCGCTGTGGTCGCCATCATCGTGGTCGTGACGTTAATGAACTCCTCGCGATCGATCCCCGATGCCGGGCCGGCACCAACCGCTGGAACCGCAAGCGGTGGGTTGCTCTTAGCAGACGGTGGGCCCGCAGAAGGTAATGCACCCGATGAAGTCGATGCCACCCAGGTCGAAGAACCCAACCCGGATACCGCTGGCCAGATGCCAACGGACGTTCCCGGATCAGACGAAGCTGACATCATTATCTATGCTGATGCGAACTGTGTGTATTGTGCTCAGTTCGAAAGCGAGAATGCTGAAGCGCTGGACGAGCTGGCTTCAGATGGCCACAGCATCGAATACCGTCTGGTGAACTTCCTTGATAATCCAGGCACCGAAAATTACTCCTCTCGTGCAGCAAATGCGATGGCCTGTGTCGCGGAAGAATCGCCTGAACATACCAGCGAGTACATTCACGCGGTCTTCACGAGTTACAACACGCACCAAGGTGCCGGTCTGTCCAACGACGAGCTCGTGAGCTTAGCGGGGGAGATCGGCGCTGACATTGAAGGGTGCGTCTCGGATAACACCTTCCGTCCATTTGTGAATTACACGACCGCTCATGCCGTCAAAGACGGGATCGCTGGCACCCCCTCCATTTGGGTTAATGGTGAGTACTACGAAAACACCGGTGGTGGCGAATCGTTCCAGTCCTGGGCCGAATCGCAACTGGCCGACTAACGGCACGTGGAAGAGACCGCTAGGTTTTTGTTTCTTTGCGGTTTGAGCTAGACTAGCGTCGGTCGTTATTGGCGGCTAGTCAGCCACGCCTCCTTAGCTCAGCTGGCCAGAGCACCTGTCTTGTAAACAGGGGGTCATCGGTTCGAATCCGATAGGGGGCTCGAGCACCCCGGAACTTTACAGCAAAGTTCCGGGGTTTTGTCGTCTCAGGTTCCGAGCGGAGCCATCCGAGGTGGCACGAAGTCTGCGACAGCAGTGACAGTGCAGCTAGGGAGTGACTGACGATATGTGGGCCAGCTGGGCGGCATCAGGTGTTGCCAACTCTGCGACACCCTTAGGTAGCCTAGAGAATCACAGCCGATACCGCCTGACGAACGAGAGACCCGATGACAAGTTCAGAAGACCGTCCAGAGGTGGCAGCGCCCATTCAATCGGTTGACCGTGCATTGCAAATTCTCGAGTTCTTAACTGACGAACCTGTCCTGACCAGCTCCGAGATCGCCCGCCGGCTGGGCGTGCATCGATCAACTGCTTCGCGACTGCTGACTACGTTGGAACGTCGGGGTGTGGTCGAGCAACTTGCCGATCGTGGCGCCTACCGGTTGGGTCTGGGGCTACTTCGCATGGCATATCCCGTGTCCACACGTTTTGATTTAGCGCGTGATAGCCAAACGATCTGTGATGCGCTTGCCGAAGCGACCCAGGAAACTACCAACGTCGCTATCCTCGATGAGGGTTACGCCGTGACAATTACCCAAAGCGCAGGCCAACGTATGGTCGGTGTGGCTGGCCAGTATGTCGGCCAGCGCGTGCCCTTGCATGCCACATCGACGGGGAAGCTTCTGCTGGCCTACGCGCCCGAAGAAGTGTGGGCTCAGGTGAGTGCACAACCGTTGATGAAATTCACCGAGGCCACCCAACTCGAAAGCGCCCATCTCGCCGAAGAGTTGGAAATAATCCGACAACGCGGTTGGGCCTCGGCCATTGGAGAGTGGGAGGAGGGTATCAATGCTCTGGCAGTACCGGTGTGGGACGCCACCGGGCGACTCGTTGCCGCGGTTTCGGTCACTGCTCCGGACTTTAGAATGCCAGAAGTCGAGTTTGACTCCTTCCTGGAGCAAGCACGCCACGCTGCGCGCGATCTGGAGAGTCGCTTGGGGTTTTCGCGAGTCGACCCGACAGCTTAATAAACCTCTTTACCTGTGATCCATCCCACGGTTAGACTGTGTGTATGTGCTGCATAGTGTGAGCGTTGTAGCGCATTATGCAACAATGAGGGGTAAGTTCTTGGTCTGCCAGGGTCGATCCCCTCCGTGCCCACAGGGAGTAACCCATGAACGCAAACCGCCCATCAGTCGATCAATCCAACCGGGTTGTCCCGATCAATCTCCGTCAGTCCGGACCCACCCCGGTCGAAATGCTGATTGATACCCGAGTCCGTAAGTCACCCTACTGGCATCTGTCCATGGAAGCCGGCTGCTGGAGGGCCTCAGTTTATAACCGGATGTATCATCCGCGCGGTTATGTCCGGCCCGAAGATGGCGGTGCCATGGTCGAATACGATGCTTTGGTTAACCACGTGACGCTCTGGAATGTGGCGGTAGAGCGCCAGATCCAGGTCAAAGGGC
>CALBOC010000182.1 GCA_937896705.1 uncultured Micrococcaceae bacterium
CGGCTTCGAATGTGGTGGCCGCGTTCCACCGGGCAATGAACCGAATTTACGACACCCGAGAGGGGCGACCGTTCATCTATTTCCGATTCAGCGTATTTTTGGAAACCCTGGTGTTGATGTTCGCATCCCTGGCGCTGTTGTTATTAGTCATCCTGGGCGGTGACTTTTCACGTCGGCTCGGCCAAATGCTAGGACTCACGCAAGAAACCATCGCCACCTGGAATGTGCTGAAATGGCCGCTCATTTTGATGGTGCTCATTTTCTTGGTGTCACAGGCGTTTTATCGCGGGCCCAATGTGCAGCGACCCCGCTATCGGATCATCAGTGGCGGGGCAGCCTTTACCGTGCTCGTGTTATTCACGGCCATTGTGTTCACCGGGTGGCTGCTGGAGCGGATCGCCGTGTTCGAACAGCTGTTCAACACGGTTAACGGGATTCTGTATGTCATTGTGATGGTCTGGCTGGCCTTTATCATCATGCTCGCGGCGGCAGCCTGGGACGCCGAACTGTTGCGGGCCCGGCAATTGGCTTCGGGCTATGCGGCCGCCGACGAGCTCCAGTTAGCTACCAAGCACACCTGGGTGCTGCGCCAGCTGGATGCCGAAGCGGCAAACCGCCGGCGCATTTCGGATATCGTGGTCAAGAATTATCACACGGGGCACCCGGTGACGCTTCCCAAGACCGCGCAACTGAGCGAAGCCGAGAGTTTGTGGGCCGTCAAGGAGCCCGATTACCAAACGTCAACGGGCACCCCATTTCATGCAACAACGCCGTCGTCGGTGTATGAACACACCAACGACGGCGTTGTGGAGTAGGGTCCTGCGGACTAAGTCTGCAGTGTGCCGTTAGGCCGCTTTGCGGGCCTTGCGAGCCGCTTTGCGTTCCTGGATAACGGCTTGACGGGCCTCTTGGAGGGCCTTGCGCTGATCCTCGCGTGCCGACTGGATCGCTTCGACCTTTTGTTCCTTCGCGTTTTGAATCTTGGCGACCTTGCGTTTGGCCGCACGCTTACGACGCGAGGAGGTGTTTACCAGCGAATCAACGATCATGCTGGCGCCAGCGCCCAGCAGCCAGCTATCCTTGGCGACCGCGGTACCCTCTTGGGTCGGGCGGATGCCGTCTTCTTGGGTCATCCCCGGGGTGTTGAGATACATGTTTAACAGCCCAGCGGAAAACGCGCTCAGCGCCGAACCTGCGAGCCAACCCGGCACCTTGGGAATTAACTGCATCGCGCCAACACCGATTTCGGTGACAGCAATGAACCGACGGAATGCTTCCGGGGACATATCGGCCAGCATGGGCACCCCGTTGGCGGCCATTTCTTGGAGGCCTTCAGCTTCCTCAGTGGTGAGGTTTAACTTTCCGATACCGGAGTTCAATACGAATGCACCGGTGGTCAAACGTAACGGCAACTGAGCCAAGCTCATAAGTCTTCCTTCCATTGGGGACTCGTTATCCTTAACTGTAATACTTTCCGGCCCCAATCCAACACATTCCACGTGCGCTGACTGCCTGCACTACGCTAGTCATGCACCAAATCGGTGACCGAACAGTGATTCGGTGCGTACCGTTGGGCCACCGCCACCACAGAAAGACTGAACAATACGCTATGACGCCTGCCAAACACCCTCGCTCCGATGACGCGAACCAGATTGCCGACGACGAGGTGCCCTCGGGGTATCAGAAAGTCGACACGCCCGAGGGTGCAAAAATCGTGCGCGAGGGTCCCGTGTCGTTTGTGCGCCGAGAGTTGGCGATGTCGCCTAACCGTCAGCGGTTGTGGGAAAAGCACCAGGGCACCACGGTTTTACCGGTGGCCCGGTCCTTCGCTGACACCTCGGTTGCTCCGGAATCGCATCTGGATGTGGCTTCGGTGTGGGGCCAGGACGGCCCGCTGATCGTCGACATCGGGGTCGGCCACGGGGAATCAACCTTTGCCGGAGCGCAAGCGCATCCGGAAGCGAATTTTTTGGCCGTGGAGGTTTACCGTCCCGGGCTGGCAAAACTGCTGGACCGAGTGGTCACCGATGGCGTGACCAATGTGCGGATGGTCGAGGCCAACGCCCCGGAGGTGCTGGATCATATGCTGCCGGCGGCTTCGGCCCAGGAGGTCTGGGTATTTTTCTCGGACCCGTGGCAAAAGAACCGGTACCACAAACGTCGATTGATTCAACCGAAATTCTTGGACCGGGTGGCGCGCGTGCTGACCGACGGTGGGCTATTGCGACTGGCCACCGACTGGTCGCACTATGCTGCGCACATGCGTGATGTGGCCGAGGCACACGCTGATTTTGAAAACCTACATCCCGGGCGGCGGGCCGGCGACGAGTCGCCGTTGACCGCGGCGCGCGTGCAAGGCACCGACGATGGCACCCCGCTACCCGAGGCAGATGCCCTGGACACCCTGGGTGGGTGGGCGCCGCGGTTCGACACGCGTCCGGTCACCAGTTTCGAGGCTAAGGCACAACGCGCCGGACGCTACATCTTTGATCTCACCTACCGGCGCGTCGACCGCTAATTACCGGCTACTGATGGCAGCGGCCAACCAGGTGCGCAGGAGGTTTTCGGCTGTGGTGGCCAAGTTCTGTGCGGTATCGGACAGCGCGGTGTCGAGATCTTGGGGACCGGGTGAGATGCTGTGGATGGCCGTGATGCCCTGCTCGTAGACCGCGCGTGCGCCGGGACCGATGGATCCGACAACGGCGATGACCGGTGTGCCGGTGCGACGAGCCACCCCGACGGGTACTTTGCCAGCCAGGGATTGGCCATCCAGTTGCCCTTCACCGGTCAGGACCAGGTCTGCTTGGGCCGCGAGCGCATCGAAGCCCACCGCGTCCAGGACGGCATCGATCCCGGAGCTGAGCTTGGCGTCGAAAAATGCCTGCATACCGGCCGCGAAGCCGCCGGCCGCTCCCCCACCGATGAGGTGTTCCACCTCGACCCCGACATCCCGAGCGATCACGGCGGCCGCGTGCCTCGTGGCGGCTTCCAACCGCTGGACCATCGCGGCGTCGGCACCTTTTTGGGGCGCAAACGTGGCGGCCGCGCCGCGCGGTCCGAGCAGGGGGTTGGTGATATCGGTTAGCACCGTGATGGAGCGTGGACGACGAACTCCGGAGGCATCAATCCGGGCAATGTGGCCAAGGGTGGCGCCGGTGGGCACAAACGTGGTGCCCGCATCATCAAAGAATTTCACCCCGCAGGCGGCCGCTGCTCCACAGCCGAGATCGTGGGTCGCTGAGCCTCCGGCCCCGATGAGCAGGCTGCGAGAACTCCACCGGGTGATGAGTTCGCCCACCCCGTAGGTCGTGGTGGTTTCGGGGTTCGGCGTCCTGGTCAGGGGCAGGCCCGCGGCGGCGGCCATCTCGATGACCGCCTGACCGTTGGGGAGCAGCCCATATGCTGCGGTCACCGGGCGGTGTTCCGGGCCGGTGACCTCAAGGGTGTGGCGTGTGCCGCCGACCGCGGTGACGATGGCTTCAACGGTGCCCTCGCCCCCATCGGCCACCGGTAGTGCGCGGATGGCCGCCGAGGGTGCGGCACGTCGGATGCCTAACGCCAGTGCGTCGGCAACAGCAGACGAGGTCAACGAACCCTTAAACGCATCGGGCACCACCAAGATGTTCAGCGGACGGGACCGGTTACTGGGTGAGCTCAAAACGTGGCTTATTCAGCGCATACCGGGGCGCGGACTGTTCTAAGGCAAAACGCACGGCCTGTTCGACGCGTTGCTGATCAAAATACTGCCGACGACGTTCCTCGGAGAATCGAGAAGTCGCTTCGCGGGCGCCGTTGGGTTCTTCTGGGCCGTGAATATTAGTCGTCACCCCGGTGGCACCGGCGGTGAAGGTGCGCGAAAACGACACGTGGGAGCGCATCACGCTAATTTGATCGAGAAGTTCGCCCACCGTATCGCGCAACTCGTCGACTTCGGCTTCGAGTTCCACGATACGGCGGATTCCCTCAAGTGAGACACCGTCACGTGACAACGATTGGATACGACGCAGCCGTCGGACGTCTTCGGCAGAATATCGCCGCTGTCCCCCCGATTGCCGCGCCGGCACCACCAGCCCCATGCGGTCGTACTGCCGCAGGGTCTGGGGGTGCATATCGGCCAGCTGAGCTGCGACCGAAATGACATAAACCGGATCGTGTTTGTGACGGTTGACCATTACAATTTAGCCTTCTTTACCAGCTCGGCCCGCGGGTCAACGTCAGCGGTTGCCTCCCGGTACGCTTCGACCGCGGCGCGTGCTGCATCGTTGAGGTTGGCTGGGACGTCAATGACCAGTTCGACCAGCAAGTCACCGGTTTGTTTGGCGGTTTTGACGCCCCGGCCGCGCAGTCGCAGCACCCGGCCCGACGATGACCCGGCGGGTACACCGATTTTCACGGTGCCATCCAGTGTCGGTACCTCGATGGTAGTCCCCAGTACCGCTTCGTCGAAAGCTACGGGAACCTTCAGTCGAATATCGTGGCCTTCGCGTTCAAATACCGGATGACTTGCCACCGAGACTCGGACCATCAGATCGCCGCGACCGCCCGAAC
>CALBOC010000183.1 GCA_937896705.1 uncultured Micrococcaceae bacterium
TTCGCCACGATCGCGGTGGGTGGCCCTTCGGCTGCAGCGGGAGCAGCAGCCACGATGTCGTCACCGGTTAATTTCATGGCATCAGCGGAGATGACGGCCAGGCGGTCGGCGCTGTCTGGTCGCCACTGTTCGATGGTTGTGGGCAGGTGTTCAGCGACCGGAATATCTATTTCAACAGCTGTGACAGCTTGGGCTCGGTCGAGCAGTCCCAGAGTCAGCGAGCCCAACCCCGGGCCGATTTCGAGCACGTGTTCGGTGGACTCCAGGTGGGCGGCGTTGACGATCCGGCGAATCGTGTTCGGGTCAATCACGTAGTTTTGGCCCAGAGTTTTTGTGGGCCGCAAGTCGAGCAGATCGGCCAATCTGCGGATATCGGTGCCAGATAATAGCGGCAGTTCTTCTGAAGTCACAAAGTCCATCTTAGCCACAGCCTCCCAGGATGCGCTGATTAACCGCTTCGGGCCGGAACCCACCTGGTGGATTCCGGCCCGAATTTCTGTGCGGTTATACGTTATCTACGGTTTAGCGTAGTCCAAGCGATGCGGAACATGCTGGCCACTGGCCCCACCCGGAACGCTCTTGCAACATCTGTGCACGTTTGGTCTGCTCAGCTGGTGAAGCCTGCGATGGCAAACCGGAACCACCAACAGTCTGCCACGTCTGGACGCTGAACTGGTACAACCCGTGGTACAGCCCGTTCGGCGAGACAATCGATGGGTTGCCACCGGACTCACACTGCGCCAACTGTGCCCAAACACCCGAGCTCGGAGCACCCCCGGAGTTCGAAGCTGACGACCCGGAAGAGCTAGATGACGAATCGGAAGAGCTGGATGACGAAGCGGAAGACTCAGACGAGGAAGAAGAAGATGATGACGACGACGAAGACGACGATGATGAAGAGGACGAAGACGACGATGATGAAGAGGACGACGGTGACGACGAAGGTTCTGGCGCTGGTTCTGGTGCAGGCTCTGGCTCAGGTTCCTTCGTACCGCGCAGGATCACTGCATCGGTTGGGGCCTCGGTAACTTCACGGTCGATTTCAGTCTTATCGACTTCTTTACCGTTTTCCGTGACCACTTCATACGTCACGACCGCGGTGCCATTGGCGCCTTCGGTGTCAGTCTTGGTTTTCCCTTTTTCGAGGCTGTCATCGTTCTTGCGGGTCGTTTCGTATGCGATGGTCTCTTTTTCAGTGACCTCGTGCTTTTCGACTACGGTGACCACGATGTTCGTGCTGTCGTTGAGGGTCTCACCAGGCTGAGGTGACACTTTGTCGTCCTCGCCAACGCTGACGTCGGCGTTATCCAGGACTTCCTGAACGGTCTCACCGGTGGTCAAAACTTCTTTTGTTTCATCTGCGACGGTGATTTCAATGGTTCGTGGCAGTTGAATCTGATCCGCACTCAACGGGGTGATCGACGAGACGCGTTCGATGTTAAGTGGCTCGTCTGCTGGTTGTGCTGCGTTGTCTACCGTGTCGTTGTCCGCGGTAGCAGTAGCTGACTTATCGGCGTTCGCCTGAGTGATCACGAAAGCTGCCAGTCCGCCCACTACGAGTACTAGGGCCGCAATCTGCGCAACGATCTTCGTCAGAGTGCCGCTAAAAATGCTTGACATAAAGAATATCCAAAGTGTTGTAGTTCCGACGTGGCGGTCGCTTCGTCACCAACCAGTCATGACATTGTCCACGACTATAACGGAAAGATAACGATGATTACAACTTGGTAACTTTCATTGTTGATCATCCTCGCGAATACGTCGGCCCTACGACTTCTTTATCCCCTAGTCAGTTTGGAATTCTCCATAAACTCGCTGGGTGTTCTCAAAAATAACAGCACCGAGATCTTCAACAGTTTGATCACGAGTTTGGGCCAGTTGATACAGCGTATACGGCACCATGTACGGGGCGTTTGGTCGGCCTCGATATGGATGTGGCGTTAAGAACGGTGCATCCGTTTCAACCAGCAGGAGTTCCGGGCGCATCCGCTGTGCTGCTTCGCGGGCATCGTGGTTGTTTTTAAAGGTCACGATCCCAGAAAATGAGGCATACCAGCCGTGCTCATTGAGGATCTCCGCCATGTGCGCATCACCAGAATACGAGTGGAACACGACGTGTTCGGGCAACTGCTCCATTGAGCGCAATACGGCGATCACATCTTCGTGGGCTTCCCGGTCGTGAATTTGCAGCGCGAGCCCGAGCTCCACCGCTAACTCTATGTGGCGTTTGAAAGCGTATTTTTGGATCTCCCAATTTTCTTGCCCCTCGGTGCGGTAGTAATCCAGACCGGTTTCGCCGATGCAGACCACCGAGGGATGCTCGGCGAGTTCTGCAATCTGTTCAATGGCGTCATCAAGTGTGCCCTGTTGTGCCAGTGTCACGGTTTCATTGGGGTGTATGGCCAGGGCACCGCGCAACCGTGGCTCTTGGTCCAGGGCTTCGAGCGTGTAGCGGGCAGCATCCAGATCGGTAGCTACTTGAATAGCACCGACCACGTTAACAGTAGCGGCGGCATCCATAATCTCCGTCGGAGACAACCGAACGTAGCCGTCTCGAAAATCCAGGTGAGTGTGGTTATCTATCACCGGCACCGGGGAGCGTTCGGGAGCGGGCGGATAGTCGAGTTTGCGTTTGCGCCCGGTGTACTCATCCGTGGCGGAACGCACCGGAGCGCCATCTTCGCCGTATTGCTCTGGTTGTGGCAGGTATTGGACTGGGGTGTGGTGTTCTGATGTGGCCATAAACCCAGCTTAATGCGGATAGCCCCGCTGAGTTCAACGTCTCAGCGGGGCCACCTTGGAGTCAAAGGTTAGTTCTGGGTGTGTGGGTTTGGCATCCCGATGTATTGGACGGTCGTGTATTCTTCGATGCCCTCGGCGCCACCTTCGCGGCCCAAGCCGGACTGCTTGACGCCCCCAAATGGTGCCGCAGCGTTCGAGATGACGCCGGCATTGAAACCAATCAGCCCGAATTCGATCTGATCGGCAACCCGCAGGGCGCGATTGTGGTTTTCGGTGAAAACATAGGCTGCCAGACCGTATTCGGAAGCATTCGCGAGACGGATGGCGTGTGCTTCGTCTGTGAATTTCACGACCGGGGCGACCGGGCCGAAAATTTCTTGTTTCAGGATCGGCGAATCTTCCAGGACCGACAGGATGGTGGGTTCGTAGAAGTAGCCTTCACCTTCGACTTTTTGGCCACCGGTGACCACCTCGGCGCCGGCATCGACGGCTTCGGTGACCAGACCGTGGACATCTTCGCGAGCTTTTTCATCGATGATGGGCCCGACGTTGACGTCCGGCTCGGTTCCGCGGCCGACTTTGCGAGCGCGCATTGCTTCGGCGAATTTTTCTTGGAACGCGTCGGCGACGTCTTCGTGGACAAGGATGCGGTTGGCTGCGGTGCAGGCTTCACCCATGTTGCGCAGTTTGGCGTCCATTGCACCCTGGACTGCTTTGTCGAGGTCCGCGTCGTCAAAAACGATCAGTGGGGCATTGCCGCCAAGTTCCATCGAAGTACGCAGCACGTTTTCGGCTGCATCTGCCATGAGACGGCGGCCCACCGGGGTGGAACCGGTAAAGGACAGTTTGCGCAGTCGGCGGTCTTTGAGCAGCGGACCAGAAATCGCTGATGCCGATGAACCGGACACCACGTTTAATACCCCTGCGGGCAGCCCGGCGTCGAGCATCGCCTGGGCGAAGTACTGGGAGGTCAGCGGGGTCAGCTGGGCTGGTTTCAACACCATGGTCGAACCAGACGCGACGGCGGGACCGACTTTCCGAGTGGCCATGGCCAACGGGAAGTTCCACGGGGTGACCAGCAATGATGGACCGACCGGCTTGTGCCGGACGATCATCGTGAGTTTGCCTTCTGGGGTGTTGGCATACCGACCGTAGTGGCGCACGGTTTCTTCGGAGAACCAGCGGAGGAATTCGGCACCGTAGTTGACTTCACCGCGAGCTTCCGCCAGCGGCTTGCCCATCTCCAGGGTCATCAACAGTGCGAAATCTTCGGCGCGTTCCATCACGATGTCAAAAGCGCGGCGCAGAATTTCGGCGCGTTCGCGCGGTGCGGTCAAGGCCCATTCGGCCTGCGCTTCGTCGGCTGCGGTCAGCGCTTTAAGCGCGTCATCGGAGTTGCCGTCTTGGATCCGCAGCAGCTCTTTGCCCGTTGCTGGATCATAAACGGGCAGGGTCTTCCCGGAGGAAGCCTCAACCCATTCGCCGTTAATCAGTAGGCCGGTGGGGACGCGTTGCAGCAATTCTTGTTCTTGTTGTGCGCTGACAGTCACGGATACCTTCTTTCGATCTGTCGGGCGGGCGCTGACATGGGTGCATATCGTCAGGCTCGGGTAATTCATTCATCCA
>CALBOC010000184.1 GCA_937896705.1 uncultured Micrococcaceae bacterium
AGAGCGATTCTGGGCCTGTGCTCAGCCTGGTTCGCTGCCCGCTGATGATCGGGAAAAACGTAGTTACCGGAGAGCCTAAGGTTCGGTGATAATTGGGTTGCCTGAGTGTTATCGTGGTGGATATTTCATCCCACCTCACACTCGAATTTGTGCCGCGTGCCAGTGTGTTTACACTGTCTTGAATCCGCAGTTCCAGCCTCAGCGAATCCGATAATTGCAGGTCAACCTACTGATGAGTAACCTGCTGAGTCCAGCAGCATGGTGTCGGAGTGGATGCGATCCGCCAGTTCCCGGCACGACAGCGTGTCTTTGAATCCGAAGATGTTCTTGAACGTCTCAGTCATCAGATTTGCTGCGGGCGGCGCTATTGTCTGCTGAGGTACTTCACCGGGTAGTGACCCACAAAAGAACCGCCTCCTATATCGCAATTGACATGGCATAAGGCCAACGCGAGCAGTTTGGGTGCTGATTTGCCAGCATTGCTAGATCTGGCACAATAACACTATCGCCCAAAGCTAGGAGCACCGTGTCGTATCACCAAACCCCACCGGGACAGTATCGGTCAGATTCATGACGCCAACGACTCACGTCCCTTCGCTTCGCTCTTCCCGGCGCCCTGTCGCGGGCTATCTGCTGGCCAGTATTGCCGTCGGTGCCGTCGGTTTGGTGACCGCCATTTGGTTGACGGTCTCGGGAATCATGAATCCTTTCGATGAGGTCTCCGAAGCCTATGTCGATATTTTTGAAACCGGGGAGGAAGTCGGTCCCCAAACCACCACGGTAGACCTGGAAGACGCCAAGTACACGATCGTCTCCTTTTCACAAGACACACAGGCCCCATCGGTGGCAGACCTCAATCAGCAGTGCGCGGTCATCGACCCACACGGGGATCCGGTCGCGACCAATACTTCTACTCAAGAGATTGCTGGGAGCCAGCACGAACGCTTCGATGCAGAACTCACCGACGTCGAACACGTCATCTACACCCACTTTGAAGCGCGCAGTGGGACCTACCTGGTGACGTGTCAGGACTACGGACTCCTGAGCGACGGCACGGCTAACCCGATGGGCGATACGGCCGTCAAAGGTATGCTGATCGGGCTGGGCAGCATGCTGTTAGCAGCCGGGTTATTTATCATGGGCGTGGTTAATAGTTCGCGCAATAAAAAAGTCCAAGCCCAGCGGCTTCCGCAGAATCCGGGCTCGACGCCAACCACTGACTAAGTCTGCCGTACAGACCGGGAAACTTTCGCTGAAGCGGAGCGCGACCGTCGATTACTGCTAAGCGACGAGCCAATCACTAAGGTAGAGGGCATGCAAAATTGTTCGGACGCTGATGCCCGTATCCATACTGAAGTTATCGAAGGTGGGCCACGACGCGTCGTGTTCCTCCACGGCCTGATGGGTCGCGGCAAAAACTTCACCACGATCGCCCGCGGCCTGACGGACACCACCACGTCGCTGCTGGTAGATCTGCCCAACCACGGCGCGTCGTGTTGGACCGATGAATTCGATTATTTTGAAATCGTCGATCTGGTGGCCGATGAGCTCCGGCGCGATTTCTGCAAGGACGAACCCGCCGTGGTCCTGGGACATTCGCTGGGTGGCAAAGTTGCCATGCTGCTGGCGCTACGGCATCCCGACCTGTTGGCGGGCCTGATTATCGAAGATATTGCACCGCTGGACTCCTCAACGAGCGAATTCGAACACTTGTTGGGTACCTTACTTAAGCTTGACCTCACCGACATCAGCTCGCGACGCGACGCCCACGCCAAACTCAAAACCGATATCGACAACGCCGGAGTGCGGGGGTTTCTGCTCCAAAACCTGGTTCGCGATCAGGACGGCGGGTTTGCTTGGCAACCAAACTTGTCGATGCTCTATGACGCGTTACCCACCATCGTGGGGTTCCCCGAAGTGGACGAAACATTCGAAGACCACCCGGTGCTATGGATCAAGGGCGAGAACTCAGATTACATCAACGATGAAGCCACCGTTGAGATGCGCAAACTATTTCCGATGACTCGCAAAATACAAATCCGCGACGCCAGTCACTGGGTACACTCTGAACAGCCAAAAACGTTCACCGAGACGATCGACTACTATATTGCTGGCCGGTACGACGAGTCAGGCGACTAATATTGCGCCCACGACGAGCGGACCAGCCAACCCAAGCGGGCTTTGGTAGCCTAACGTCGTGACTACGCAACAAGAAGATTCGTCAGATCCGTCGAGCATTCCTGCCGTCCCGAAAGGACCCGGCGGCCGCGATGCTCTCATCGGGCGACGTGTTTTTCCGTCTCCGCTAGTACGACGGATCACCTACGCGGTGATCTTCGAGATCCTAGCCATCGGGTTCACCACCGTCATCCTTGCCCTGCTTGGCAACGACTCTGGACCAGCATTTGTTGTCGGAGTGATTTCTTCGACCGTGGCGCTGACCTGGAACCTCATCTTCAACTGGCTGTTTGAAGCCTTTGAACGACGCATCGGTGTAACCGATCGCCCCTGGTACATGCGCGTGGCCCACGCGGTGTGTTTCGAAGGCGGTCTCATTGTCATGCTTATCCCCGCGATCGCTTGGGTGCTGGGGATCAGCTTATGGGAGGCATTCCTACTGGAAGCGCTCCTGTTGGTGTTCTTCTTGATCTATACCGCCATCTACGCATGGTGCTTCGACCGAGTGTTCGGGCTGCCTGAACCGGCCGAGCACTATGTGCAAGAAACGCGTAATTTACCCGCTGCGTCAGACAGTCGTCGATAAAAGCCGTGCCGGCCACCTACAGTAGAGACATGGTTACAACTCAATTTAAAGGTAATGCAGCAAACACCGTCGGCGATCTCCCAGCGGTTGGCTCCCAAGCTCCAGACTTCACCCTGGTCGGCACTGATCTCTCAGAAATCTCCCTGTCCGACTACCAAGGCCAGTGGGTCCTGCTGAACATCTTCCCCTCACTGGACACCGGGGTATGTGCCGCAAGCGTTCGTGAATTCAACGAACGCGCCGCAAATCTCGACAACACCGTGGTCTTAAACGTCTCGATGGACCTCCCATTCGCACAAGCACGGTTCTGCGGGGCCGAGGGTATTGAACGCGCCCACACGGCTTCTGCTTTCCGCTCCAGCTTCGGCGACGACTACGGTGTGCGGCTCAACGACTCACCGATGGCCGGGCTGTTAACTCGTACGGTTATCGTTATCAATCCACAAGGCGAAGTAACCTACACGCAACTCGTCGATGAAATCACGACCGAACCAGACTACGACGCGGTCGTAGAGCACCTAGGTGCCTAACCTAGTAGAAAAACCTCGTGAACCAGCAGCCCCCATCTTCAGATCAGCCGTCGTCATCGCACGACCGTCAGCCTGATCAGCCGTACCCATGGTATTACGGCGCTGCTGGGCCACCCCCACCACCGCCCGGACCGTCACCATACGGTCCGGGCGAACAAGAACCATACCGTTCTTATCACACCCAGGGATTCGGCCCGGACCCGTATCGAGACCAAACCAACGGCCCCGAGTACCCCCGTTCCGACCCCAGACACGATGCGCGCTGGGTCTACACGGGCCACGACCCACGCGATGAAACCCGGCCCATCCCATATTTCAGCGGTGACTACACCGGCCCGGATCATTACTACGAACCACCGCGGAAACGCCGCGGACCGCTCCAAGTGCTCATCACCGGAGCCGGGCTGGTCGGATTTGCGATCCTACTGCTGGGCTTTCTCTCCCTGGTCTTCGACTGGGACGACGACAGCGCTGGCCTCGACGAATTCTTTTCCACCGCCCCCAATGAGCCGCCACCCGAAGTAGTCCCGGAAACCAACAACGCGGCCCAAGACCTGGTAGAACAGCTCGACCACGTCCACGAGGGCATTACCGTTGACTGGGAAGCCGGTGGACAACACACCGGACCCGGTTTAGATCCGGGCCAAGAAGTCCCCGAAGCCCCGGGGATTTTTATGGTCGACACCCAGGTGTATCAATACTTAGGGTTTGGCACCGGCATGGTGGTCAGCTCCGACGGGTTGGCCATCACCAACTATCACGTGGTGGAGTCGTCAATGTCGGTGTCTATCACCATGGCCGACACCAACGAGACCTATTCCGCAACCGTGCTGGGCCGTGATGCCAGCCGGGATATTGCGGTCCTGCAAATCGACACCGATGAACCACTGCAGGTCACATCCATCAACCCCGACGATGTCAGCGTCGGCGATACCGTGGCTGGCGTCGGCAATGCCAGTGGGCAAGGGTATCTGACCTCCGTGGTGGGAGAGATCTATGCCACCGATGAAACCATCCATATTGAACCGCCGGAACCCGGTTCCCCACCCCAATGGCTTGATGGTCTGTTGATGATCACCTCGGACATTGTGCCCGGCTATTCCGGTGGTCCCACCGTTGATGCGAACGGTCAGGTGATCGGCGTGTCGACAGCGGCCAGTCAAGACACCACCAACACCGATGAAGCCTTCGGGTATGCCGTCCCGATCGTGTCCGCCTTGGACGTCGTTAAACAGGTGTTGGCCGGCGATGATTCCGGGGATGTCGTGATCGGTGCCGGCGGAGCGCTGGGCATTGTCGTGTCATCCGAGGAAGGCGCGGGAGCCCGCGTCATTGAAGTCAGCACGGGCTCGGCAGCAGCAGACATCGGGATTCAGCCCGACGATGTGATCGTAGAAATTGATGGCCAAGAAGTTGTCAATTCGTCCTTTATTTCCCGGTACGTGCGCGACATGAATCCCGGCGAGGAAGTCGAGGTCGTGTGGCAGAGTCCCGATGGACAAGTGCACCAAGACACGGCCGTGCTTGATGAGGCCGAGATTAACTAAAGCTGGTCATCGACCTTCACGTCGCGCGCTGCGAGTGCCCCGGCGATTGCCATCAACAGTGCGAGCACGATTAGCACTCCTAAACTCGTGGTCCAGGCCTGCGATGAGGCATATAGCATGCCCACCAGCATGGGCCCGATGCCGGCCAGAATATAGCCCACCGGTTGCACAAATCCTGAGAGGCGGGCGGTGATTTCGTGGTCCACGCTGCGAGCCGGGATCAGCGCGATGGCAGTGGCGAAGGCCATCCCACCGATGCCCAAAGCGAACGCCCACAACCACCGCCCCTGGACTGGCCAGACCAGCAATCCCACATAGCCCACCGCACTGAGCGCCCCGAACACCACCGGCCACACCCACAGGTGTTTGGCACGGTCGACGACCGTGGGCATGATAATGCTGCCAACCAAGCCGATGATCGCCGTGGTGGCCAACAGCCAACCGGCTTCGTTTGCGCTGACGCCCGCATCACGATACATCTGGGGCAGCCAGCCGAACTGCACATAGACTTGAGTGGATTGCAGCGCAAAAAATGCGGTCATGGCCCAAGCGGCAGGGGAGCGGAACATTTTCTTTGGCACCGTAGCCGGGGTGGCTGAAGCCGGGTAATCGTAGCCGATGCGCTTGGTCACCACCCACCACAGGACCACCGGCACGATTGCGAGCACACCCCAGAACGACAGGGCGGTTCGCCACCCGATATCGGGGTCGAATACCTGCGAGACGTACTGGGC
>CALBOC010000185.1 GCA_937896705.1 uncultured Micrococcaceae bacterium
GGGGTGCCGTTCGTAGTGGCCATGCCGGCCTCCTTACTTTCTCATTTATCAAACTAAAAGCCCCGCGGCACCACATGTGCAGACGGGGCGACAGCGTTTGGGAAGATACCGGACCTTATCATAGCACCGGCTGCGCGCACCACCACAAGGATTGATTCCCTACTCGCACGAGCGGACCGGTCTAGTAGTCGCGGAAGTTCGAAATGTTCGGAGCTTCTTCTTCCTCGATGTACCAGCACGTATCAACTTCGCCGGAAGAACCCAACTGGTCGGTGCGCAAATCAGTCTCGTAGTATTTCGTCAGATCTTTACCTGCGGCATCTGGGTTCTCATCAGGTCCGATCACTACGGTCTTATAGCCGGCAACCGCTGCGGTGTCGGTCAGAACTCGAACCGCGCACGCGACGGTTTCCTCGGGCTCTTTAGTGACTTCGAACTCCACCCAGGCTTCAGATTCGTTATGGATCTGGTAGCCCACACTTTTTGCGGTGAGCATGCTTGAGCTGGCAGAAAAAGCGAACCAGAAAGTGACGGCAATGGCCACCAGCAGGGCAATAATGGCAATGATACGTCCCGTAGTTTTAGAAATACGCGACTTTTTGGCGCCACCATAACGTGTCGCTACACTATTGTCGGCAGGGGCTGGTGCCTGATTCGAGTTCGAAACCATATCGCAGGTTAGCCTAATACAGCCGATACTAAGGTCCGAATTGTGTCCGCCGTCAGCGGCACGAATAATCGCAAGGAGTGCCCGTCATGTCGTCCGAACCGCAGTTGCCACCTATGAAAGATCCGGGACTGCCTGACTCCACCGGTTTGCGGCTCTTGGCGGTGCACGCCCACCCAGATGACGAAGCCTCCAAGGGGGCTGCCATGATGGCCGCCTACGTTCACGCTGGGGCTCGCGTGATGGTCGCTACCGCCACCGATGGTTCGGCCGGAGATTTGATCAACCCGAGCTACGGTGAGTCAATCCGCGTCGAGCGCGATATCACCGCCGTGCGGTTCGAAGAAATGGCCGATGCCGCCAAGATCTTAGATATTGAACACCGCTGGCTAGGCTTCCGTGACTCGGGGTTCCCAGAAGGTGACGACCCGATGGCCAACCTTGAGCCCGGGTGTTTTGCCGATCTGCCACTTGAGGACGCTTCGGCACCGTTGGTCCGGCTCATCCGCGAATTCAAACCCCACGTTCTGGTGACCTACGATGAGATTGGTGGTTATCCGCACCCCGATCATTTGCGCACGCATGCGATCTCGATGGAAGCCTATGAGAAGGCCGGCGACCCCGATGCCTATCCCGGTACCGGGGAACCATGGCAGATCTCCAAGCTCTACTACGATCGGGCCTTTAACCCTGACAAGTTTAAAGCCGTGCACCAGGCACTGGTAGATAATGGCTATGAGTCACCGTATGAAAAGCGGATTGAATGGTACGACAGAGTCGCTGCCGGAGAAGACGACCCAGATGCCTGGCGACTGACCCACCACGAGGTCACCACCCAGGTCCATACCGCAGCGTATCTGGAATACCGGGACTCCGCGCTGCGTGCTCACCGGTCACAGGTTGACTCCCACGGCATGTTTTTCTTTACGCCGAATGAAATTCTTCGCAACCACTGGCCTTGGGAAGACTACGTGCTGATCGATTCGAAAGTGCCAACCAGCTTGCCCGAAAGCGATTTATTCGCAGGGCTACGAGACACACCGGTAGACTGAGACCACCATGCTCTATACGATTTTTTCCAACGTCGTCATCGCAGGCGTTGAAGACCCAGT
>CALBOC010000186.1 GCA_937896705.1 uncultured Micrococcaceae bacterium
CGCGGGTACGCGGATGGAATTGGAACGCATCCGCTCTATCAACGGCTAGACCTACTGAGGGTGTCGTAGCGACGCCTGCTGCACGCCCTGGTTCTCACTTCACCGTGAGAACCAGGGTTTTTCATTGCACCGGGTCACCGTTTGGGACGCATCTCACAGAAGTTTGGGAACGTTCCACGCAGGTTCACTTTGTGGCAATCCTTGCGTGGCCGTAAGGCAACTCGGGTTCTTTAGTCTTTTTCTTGGTCCCAGAGAAAGAGGCTGCAATGTTAATGGAACGTTCCACATCCGCCAGCGAGGATGTGACCCCGGCGCCGCGTCGGCGATTCTCACGGCACTCTTGGCGCGTGGCGCTCAAACACCCAGCTACGATACTCGGACTTGTATTACTGGCCCTGTTCGCCTACCTGATTATCGCCCCGGTGGCATCCCTCTTGTTATCCTCCGCCCAAGTGAGTTTCGGCGATGAGACGGCGACCGGTCAAGCAGCTGGCTCGTGGACCGCCCATTATTTCGAACGCGTCTTCGCCGATGCGGTCTCGCCCATTATCTTTTATCAACCACTGCTCAATACCCTGGCAATCGCTGGGATGTCGATCATCGGGGCCTTGCTCATTGGGATTCCGGCAGCCTGGTTGGTTGCTCGCACCGACCTGTTGGGACGACGCTGGTTCTCGACCGCGCTGCTCGTGCCGTATATGTTGCCGGCATGGACCTTCGCGCTGGCCTGGACGACGCTGTTCAAAAACCGTGAAGTCGGCGGCGGTATCGGATGGCTTGAATCGCTCGGTTTCACCCCACCGAATTGGCTGGCCTACGGCATCCTGCCCATCACGGTGATCTTCACGCTGCACTTCATCCCGTACGTGATTCTGCTGGTCACCGGGGCCATGAAAAATCTTCCCGATGAATTCGACGACGCCGCACAGCTCCTAGGCGCCGGTCGTCTTCAGCGGCTGCGCAGAATCACGCTGCCACTGCTTCGTCCGGCAATCTTGTCGGCGGCCACCCTGATCTTCGCCAAGGCCATCGGCGAATTTGGCGTCGCCTACGTGCTGGGCGCGCCGGCCGACTTCCACGTGTTGTCCACGACGTTGTACCAAAGTATTCAAACCCAACAGAGTGGTACCGCAGCCGTGATCTCAGTGGTCATGGTGGCTCTGGGTGCGATTTCCTTGTGGATCGACGTGAAGTTTCTGAAAGAACTGCGCCGCTACACCACTATCTCATCCAAAGGTCACTCGAGTCGCCCACAACCGTTGGGCACGTGGCGAATCCCCGCCTTCATCGGTATTTGCGCCCTGTTCATCATCTCGGTGGTCATCCCACTGGGCGTGCTGCTGCTGTCGACCATCATGCGGGTCCCGGGACAATTCGAGCTGAGTAACTTCACGCTGAACTACTGGATCGGTAGTGACCTGCCGTTTGCCAACTTCCGCGACGGCGTACTGGTCAACCCAGAAACCTGGTCAGCGGCCTGGAACACCATCTGGATGGTCGGTCTGGCAGCGATCTGTTCTGGGATACTCGGCATGCTCATCGGCTACGTTGTGGTTCGCAGCCCCGCCCGCTGGCTTGGCACCGCGCTACGAACCACGGCCTTTACGCCCTACCTGGTGCCCGGGATCGCTTTTGCGGTTGCCTACCTGTCGCTGTTTGCGGTCCAGCGCGGACCCATCCCGGCCCTATATGGCACCGCGATCATCCTGGTGCTCATCTTGATTGCCGATGAAATGCCCTTCGCCTCGCGCGCCGGGATCTCAGCGATGATGCAATTGGGCAAAGAACCCGAAGAATCAGCCCAAATCCTGGGCGCCGGGTGGTGGACGCGAATGCGGCGCATCGTCTTTCCAATCCAACGATCGGCTTTGGCAAGCGCGATCTTATTGCCGTTCATTTCTGGGGTTCAAAGCCTGAGCCTGGTCATCGTGCTGGCCACACCCGGCACGCACCTGCTGACCACCCTGTCAATGAACCTGGTCGATTCGGGCTACACCCACGCCGCCAACGCAATCACCTTGCTTATTTGTGCGATCGCCCTAGCCGGCACTTGGCTAGCCCGGCGGCTGTTCAAAGCCGATCTCGCCCAGGGAGCAGGTGGTTCCTAACGCGCCGTTCCCCGAAATCTGCCCTTTCCATCGTTCTACCAAGCCCACACCGAATTCACCGTGACATAAGGAGTACCTCATGCAACCAACTCGTCCCAAGGCGACCGCTCGCCGCCTACTGACCACCTCCGCTATCTTGCTCTCGTTGACCGGCTTCACCGCCTGCGCCGGTCAAGCCCCAGCGGAGAGCGCCGACGCCGAAGACACCTCCGGCACCCAAGAAGCCTTCGCCGCATTTGAAGGTGAGAATTTCGACCTC
Source organism: uncultured Micrococcaceae bacterium (assembly GCA_937896705.1). GTDB lineage: Bacteria > Actinomycetota > Actinomycetes > Actinomycetales > Micrococcaceae > Yaniella. Next base: position 2,368 of record CALBOC010000186.1, read on the forward strand.
GATGAGCTCATCGAAAAGGCCCAGGATGAAGGTCCCATCACCATCTACGACAACGCCTCAGCGGTCGAAGACATCGCCGCGAACTTCTCCGAAAAATACGGCATTGACGCCACCGGCACCAAAGTCGATGCTGCCGAAGCCCAAGAAATGGTCACCCGTGAGGCCCAGTCGGGCAACATCGTCGGGGATGTCGTCACGATGCAGGACCTGCCCGCGCTAAAGAACCAGCTGCTGCCGAATGACTTTGTCACCAGCTGGATCCCAGAAGACGCCCGGGAACACATCGATGAATCAATGCAAGACCCATTGGTCATGGTCTCGGATTCGAACCTGTGGACCTATAACGACGAAGTCTACGACACGTGCCCGATCACCAATATGTGGGAACTGACCGACGACGAGTGGACCGGCAAAGTCGCTCTTGAAGATCCGGTCGGAGCCAATAAACTGCTCGACTGGTTTTCCCAGATGGGTCAATTCGACGAAGACGCACTCGCGGCGGCCTACGAAGACCACTACGGTGCACCACTCCAGACCGATGAAGACTCAGCCGCTGCCGAGTGGGTTACCCGCCTGGCCGCCAATGATCCCATCTTGACCTCGTCGAATGAAGACGTCTCCGAAGCCGTTGGCGCCCCAGGCCAGTCGGAACCACCGGTCGGTCTGGTCTCGTCATCGAAGTTCCGCAACATCGACGAGAAAGGCTACGCCCACGCGATCTGCGATGGTCTGGAACCGTGGGAAGGCATCGCCCAGCCCAAGGGTGTCACGATTGCTACCGGCACCGAAAGCCCCCACGCTGCGATGCTCTACGTGCACTACGTGATGACCGAAGAGGGTATCGAACCGCAAAACAGCGAGGGCAAAATCTCGGCAAACACCTCGATCGAGCAGCCCGGGGACCCGTCGAAACTGGCCGAACACCTCGATGACCTGTACTACTTCGACAACGCCGGACTCGATGAGGATTGGAGCGCCCGCCAGACATGGCAGGACCAGTGGAGAGTAGCAACACAGTGACGATGATTAACCTACACAACCTATCCAAGATCTTTTCTGGCTCGAGTACTGCGAGCGTTGACCAACTGGACCTGCAGATCGACGAAGGTGAACTGTTATGTCTGCTGGGGCCCTCCGGGTGTGGTAAATCTACGACCCTGCGAATGATCGCCGGGCTGGAGACGCCCACCACCGGACGCATCGATATCCGCGATGCGACCGTTGACGATGTGGCCGCCGGAACCCGAGTGCCGGCCGAACGTCGCGACCTGGGACTGGTCTTTCAAAACTATGCGCTCTGGCCGCACCTGAAAGTCCGCGACAATGTCGGATTCGGTCCGCTGATGCAACGCGTATCTAAGACTGAACGCACCCGGCGCGTGGACAACGCGCTGACCACCCTGGGCATCGCCGACTACGCCGACCGATACCCGTCCGACCTCTCGGGTGGCCAACAACAACGCGTAGCCATTGCCCGCACGCTCGCGGCACGTCCGTCGGTCATGCTGCTCGATGAGCCGCTGTCGAACCTGGATGCCCGGTTGCGCCTTGAAATGCGCGCCGAGTTCCAGCGGATTCACCGCGACGTCGGTGTGACCATGGTGTTTGTGACCCACGATCAGTGGGAGGCCATGACCATGGCCACCCGCATCGTCGTGATGAATAAGGGTCGCATCGAACAAACCGGCACACCGCTGGAGATTTATCAGCGCCCGGTCAGTCGATTCGTGGCCGAATTCATGGGCTCACCACCCATCAATATGATCGAACTGGTCAACGCTACCCAATCGGCGACCACCCAGATGCTCAAACGCTATCTAGGACGACAGCGTGATGAGGCGGCCAGTGTGGGTATCCGGCCCGAAGCTCTGCACTTCGCACGTGGCCAGGTTGAGGTCCCGACAGATGCTGTGGCACTGCAGGTGACCGTCAGTGCGGTGGTCCCCACCGGCGGCACGTGGATTATTGAAACCACCGATGGTGCCCAGCGGATCTTTGGTAACACCACACTGCAACCCGATCTCCGACCCGGCGAAACACTCACCGCCTGGGCATATCCGGGTGATGTGCACGCCTTTGACCCCGCGGGCCTGCGACTCACCACCGGGCCCGACTATGCACCTACCAATACCGTGGTGCCACAGCACAGCCGGTCCTAACGCCCGCCCGAATCAACGAAAGGTCTGACAAGATGACCCCCTCGAATCACACCCTGCCGAAACCGGCCGCCCTGCTGCTGGACTTTGGCGGGGTGCTGGTCACCTCTACTCGCCCCGAACACTGGGAACGGCACGTGGCCCAAATCATCGTGACGCTCTTGGCCGGTCATCCCCAGACCCCAAGCCTGCAACGCATCACCGCCGACGTGACAGCCGGTGCGATTGCCGCCAAGTCCTGGCGCAACGCGATGTCACGACCGTTCGCTCCACCTGAACTCAGCCACGAGTCGTATGTCCTGGACTTTATTGCAGCTGACTGGCCCGCAGCGGTCCGGGAGGCCCTGCAACCGCACTGCGAGACAATCTGTTATGCGGTCAACCAGCACTCCGAGCACCGGACGCTGCGAAACGGCAGCGCGCAGTTATTGCACTGGGCCACAGCCCAACAGCTACCCGTCGTGGTGGTCTCGAACGCAGTCTCTGGCGCGGTGCACCGCGACTACCTCGCCGCAGCCGGACTGGCCGAGTTTGTCACCGCAGAATTGTACTCCGATGAACTCGGGATCAGAAAACCAAACCCCGAACTGCTCATCCAGGGTGCAGCGGCCGCGCACGTGGCAGTGTCCCAGTGTTGGTATGTCGGAGACCACCTGGACCGTGACGTGCTGTGCGGCACCCGTGCTGGGATCGGCGTCAACGTGCTCATGGACGACCCGGCCAAAGCCGATCGGCCGTTTTCCGTTCCGGTTCAAGAGGACCTCGCTGTGGCCGACCCGGCCGAACTGCTGGCCGTGCTGCGACAGGTGTTCGCGGTCCAATCGTCCGAACCCATGGAGGCACAGCATGCTGGAAACCGCTGAGCTGACCACGTCCCACCGGCTGCGAGAGGTCGCAGCCCAGGCCGCGCTAAAAGCCGGTGAATACCTGGCCACGGCATTTCGCAGGCCGATGGACATTCAGCACAAAACCAACCCACACGACCAGGTCACCGTCCACGACCGGGCCGCCGAACATCTCATTCGCGAAGTTATCGCCCAACAGTGCCCCGGCTCGATTGTCGTGGGCGAGGAGGACGGTGCAGCACCGGCCGGTCAAGCGCCCCAGGACCTCGATAACTCGCACATTGTCTGGCACGTCGACCCGATTGATGGCACCTCGAACTTCGCTCAGGGGTTGGCGTTTTTTTGCACCTCAATTGCCGTCGAGATCGACGGCGAAATCCGTGCGGCAGCGGTGTATGACCCGATGGCCGAGCTGTTATGCACCGCCGATGATGACGCCGCGTATCTCAACGGCAACCCACTGCAGACACCGCAGGCCCTGCCGTTACCGTTGGCCACGCTGATCACCGGGTACCCCACGGCCGCCGACTTGACCGCCGACGGGGCCGCCGCGATCGAAGGGTTCCAGCGCTGTGTTGAGGCCTTTTCGTCGGTGCGCCGCACCGGCTCTGGCGCCCTGTCAATCGTGCATGTCGCAGCCGGGTGGACCGATGTTTCATTGGGCACCGGGGTCAGCACCTGGGATGTGGCCGCAGCAATGCTCATTTTGCGTCGCGCCGGGGGCACCTACCGGCCGCTGCGCTACGCAACGGACCCGAGCGATCAACCGGATCACTACGCCCCCGGCTATCTCGCGACCGGACCGGGCGGCCACTACCCGGTCGTAGATACGATCGCGGCCCAGCTTCAGGATCGACGATGAGCACGACCGTTTCACAACCGACCAGAACCCAGCGTCCGACCATTATTTCGGTGGCCAAACATGCTGGAGTATCCAAATCGCTGGCATCGCGAGCGCTGCGGGGCGAAGCGGGCGTCAGCCGTGAAAATCGCCAACGGGTCATGGAGGCCGCCGAGGAGTTGGGTTACCGGCTCAACTCGGCCGCACGCAGCCTGGTGGCTCGTGAATCGGGCGTGTTGGGCGTGGTACTCAACGACATAGGCAACGCGCACCACGCGCAGATCGTCACCGGTGTTGAGACCGCCGCACGCCAACGCGGCCTGCGCACCCTGATTACCCACGGAGCGCGGCATCCCGATGAACTGGTCCACCAAACCAACACCCTGTTAGAGATGCAGGTCGACGGCTTGATCGTGGTCTCCTCTTGGATGCCGGAAGCCACGCTCCAGTCGCTGGGTGACGAAGTGCCGACGGTGGTGGTGGCGCACTTGGCCAACCCACCGTCACAGGTTGACCTGGTGGCCAGCGATGATTTCGCCGGTTCGACTGCCGCAGCAGCACATCTGCTGCAGATTGGAAGGTCGCGGGTGGCATATCTGACGCGCTCGATGAGTGCGACCTCGAAAGCCCGCTGGCACGGCATTCGAGCACAAACCCAAGCGGCAGGCGTGGAGCCTGAGCTGTTGCATTTTAGTTTCGATGACGTCTCGGTCGTACGAAATGGGTTAGCAGCGCGTCGCTGGGATGGCATCGTGACAAATAATGACCAAACCGCGGCCGAAGTGCTAAAACTAGCGCACCAAACCGGAGTGCAAGTCCCAACGGAGTTGGCCATTGTAGGTTACGACAATACCCCGCTGGCTGAGCTGTTATACCCGAGTTTGACCAGTGTGGACCAGCCGCAACAAAAAATGGGTCAGCGTGCGCTGGAACTGTTACTGCAGCGTCAATCCGATCGTGCCGCTCCGCCGGTGCGAGACTACTACACCCCAGCGTTAGTTCTTCGCGACTCAACGCGGGTGCAATTCCCGCAGAGCACGGACTAATTGACACCCAGCGTTCTATCAGCCGGTTCATGCCCGTTTCTGAGCGGAGCGTAAGCTCGGCATCAGGAAC
>CALBOC010000187.1 GCA_937896705.1 uncultured Micrococcaceae bacterium
GAGCAGGGTTTTGGCCGGTTGGTCTTCATCGGGTCGGATTCAGGCAAAGCCGGAACCCTGGGCGACGCGACGTCGTCTGCGGCCCGCGCTGGCCTCATCGGACTGGTGAAATCGTTAGCACGGGAGACCTCCCGCGCCGATGTAACGGTCAACTTGGTATCACCGGGGCCTACTAAGTCACCGCTGCTGGACAGCATGCTGGCTGATCAGGACACACTGACGGGTAAGGTCATGCAGGGGACCGTCAACGCAATCTTGAAGCGACGAGTGGGACAACCGACCGAGATCGCTGAAGCCGTTGCCTACTTTGTGGGCTCCAATTCGGGATTCACCACTGGTCAAGTGCTCTCAGTTTCAGGAGGACTAACCCTGTAATTGGCGAGAGATTTTACTGACTGACCACATATGGGCTCGGGCTCCTCGGAATGGTACGTCGCCTTTCGCACGGTGCCGCCTATCGTAGAGAACCAAAACTCCATTCCGGGCTTCGCATTTTCTGCCCGCTCATAACCCCACGCTTGTGCTACAGCTGAGAGGATACTGCTTTGTTAAAAACTCGTGCACTCATCGATCACCCTGATTTCTTCATGCTCGACACCGAACTCGACGAGAGGGAAATCGGACTTCGTGACAAGATTCGTGCCTTCGGGATTGAACATGTCCGACCGATCATCAATGATTATTGGGAGCGCGCTGAATTTCCGTCTGAGGTGCTTCCTGAGCTGAAAAAACTGGGCATCGTTGGGAGCTTCGTTCAAGGTTATGGTGCTCCAGGGTTTTCTCGTCGTGAGGTCGGCTTGCTAGCGCGGGAGCTGGGACGGATTGACGGTTCGATTACTACGTTTCTCGGAGTTCACGCCAATCTCGCGATGGGGTCGATCTATCTGCTGGGGAACGAGGAACAGCGTCAGCGTTGGTTGCCGGATATGGCAGCCTTGGATAAAACCGGTGCCTTCGCGTTGACAGAACCGAATCACGGTTCTGACTCAATTGCGTTGGAAACTTCGGCTCGACGTGACGGCGACTTCTGGGTCCTGAATGGGCATAAACGGTGGATTGGCAACGGCCACGTCGCCGATGTGACCGTAGTGTACGCGCGTGATGAAGGTGACGGTGAAGTCAAAGCCTTTGTCGTTGAGAAGGAAGACGGTGATTTTCCAGCGGGATATAAACCCGCCGTGATCGAGGGCAAAGTCGGCAAGCGTGCCATCTTGCAGGCTGATATCACGATTAATAATGTCCGAGTTCGCCACGAGAATCAGCTGGAATTCGGGCAGTCATTTCGAGATGTCAACCGCGTCCTGCAAGCTACGCGCGGGGGAGCGTCCTGGGAAGCTCTGGGCCACGCGATGGCAGCGTTTGAACATGCTTCACGTTATGCATTAAACCGCGAGCAGTTCGGAGCGCCCATCGCACACTACCAACTGGTTCAGGAGAAATTGGCGACCATGTTGGCAGATGTCACTACGATGCAGCTGATGTGCATGCGATTAGCTGAACTCCAGACACGAGGTGAGGATACTCAAAGTATCGCCTCGATGGTCAAAATGGTGACTTCCCGGAAAGCACTTGAAGTCTGTCGTGAGGCACGCGACATGATGGGCGGCAACGGGCTATTACTCGAAAATCACGTGGCCCGTCACCTGACAGATATGGAAGTCATCTCTACTTACGAGGGTACCGACACCATTCAAGCGCTTATTGTTGGGCGCGCCATCACCGGTAAGTCTGCCTTTACTACAAGAACTCGCTAGTACGAATTCTGCAGGCCGCTCGCATGCTACTGGCGCTGCGATCGGCAATAATGTATTTCGTCATTATTCAACGACTTGCGGTGAGCGAGGTTTGTGAGGAGTAACGGGGTATGGCTAGGGACGAATAATGCGTTCGTCGGCACCGTGGGCGGGTTTCAGATCGGACACATCGGTCAGACGCAGGGGTGTGAAGTGGCCATCGGATTCGGCGCTGACCACCCGGGTGGTGACGCACACGTGGTCGCCACCGTCGTCCAGGATCGATATTCGTTCCACGACCATCCGGTTGGGCAATGCGACAACAAACGGCAAGCCGTGCTCGCCGGTCTCCACGGCGAGGTCAGCGAACTTGTCGGTGTCTTGGCCCGACGTGCTAGCGAAATGTTTGGCCATATCGTAGTCGTGCTCGGTCAAAAAGTGTACGGCAAAGTGGGTCGCGAGCAGACCCACCCGGTAGGTGTGATTGGCCTTGGATAAGTAAAAGCTGTAGTGCTGCGGGGACATGCTGGCCTGGGCGTGGTAGCCGACCATACACCCGGCCTGCACCTCGTCGACGGCTGTGGTGACGACCAACAGGGCCGAGTTGGCTGAGCCCATCAGGTCATAAAATGCGTCGCTACTCATGGGGGTGCCCTTCGTGTGGGTGGGATTCGTAACGCAAAAATAAGGTGTCGGCTTCGCCCATGATGTGCTTGAGCTCGAACCGGGTGATTCCCTCGGCGCTGTCGGGCATGATCCCGACCGGTAGATTGTCACCGCCCATGACCGGGGAGATCGATAGGCACAGTTCATCGAGGCGGTCCGCGGCGACGAACTCACCCAGCAGGGTCGGTCCGCCTTCGCACAACACCACTTGGTGGCCGCGAGACGCCAGCGCTTGCAGGGCTGCGGCGGGTGTTACGCGGTCGGTGCCGGCCGTGATGACTTCGGCGTGGCGCTTAGCTTCGGTGACTTTGGCTGGGTCAGCTGATTCGGTGGTTATGACCATCGTTTTGGCGTGTGATGGTGCCTCACGGAAGAGTTTGAGGTTCCAATTCAGGTCCAGACTGCCGCTGACGACGGCCACCGGGGGAGTAGGCGGTTTGCCTTCCCGCTGGCGGGCGGCCTTGGCTTCATCGGATAACCGGACCAGCCCGTAACCTTCCTTGCGCACGGTTTCGGCTCCAACGAGCACGACGTCGGCGATTTGGCGCATCCGCCGGAAGAGGTCCTGGTCCACTTTGGTTGACAGGGCACCAACTTTGCCGTCAATGGCCGCCGTGCCATCGAGGCCGGCGACCATGTGGCCGGTCACCCAGCATTCGTGTCGCGGTTTAGATCGGTCAACGGCCAGGTAGGTGGCCATCGGGTCATCGACTGGGCCACCAGGTGAAAGAACATGCATGCGCCCAGTCTACGAATTGGCTTGGTGCATGACCAGGCCCACGCCACCGGGTTGATTCTCGTAGGCTTCCGACGAGCAGCCGGCCAGCGCTAAGCCGGCAGCTAGTGCCAGGCCGAGGGCACGAACAGTCAATTGAGTAAAACGTTGCATACTCTTCACTCTCACACTGAAATGTAGGCGCGCCGAAATGAGCTTGCCACCAGCGAAAGCTGTGACGAACTCTTACTCAGTAACCCCGAGTTTGTACATGATGAGCTCACGCACGCGCCCCGTATCGGCCTGTCCGCCCGTGGCCCGCATGACCGGTCCGATGAGCGCGCCGATGGCCTGGAGTTTGCCGTTGGTAATCTTATCGACGGCATCCGGATGCTCGGCGATAGCCGCATCCACGGCCTGGCCGAGGACTTCGTCATCGGAGACAACGGCCAGTGCCCGGGCTGCGACAATTTCTCGCGGGGCGCCTTCGCCGTCGGCCACATAACCCAACAGTTGCCGGGCGATCTTGTCGTTGATGAGACCTTCAGCGACCAGGGATTCCACCTCAACCACATCTTCTGGGGTGACACTCAGAGCTTCCAGCGAGGTGCCGCGGGCATGGGCCAGTCGGGCGAGTTCCCCCATCCACCATTTCCGGGCTGCCTCGGGGGTAGCACCAGCAGCCACGGTAGCTTCGATGACGTCCAGCGCACCGGCGTGGACAATATCGCGGAAGGTCGCATCCGAGGTGCCCCATTCGGCTTTGAGGCGCCGACGACGCTGATCGGGCAGCTCGGGCAGTTCAGCGCGCAACCGGTCCAGCCAGGCCTGATCAATCTCGATCGGCACCAGGTCGGGTTCGCGGAAATACCGGTAGTCATCGGCGTCGGATTTCGTACGTCCGGGCGAGGTGGTGCGAGTGTCTTCCTGCCAGTGTCGGGTCTCTTGGGTGACCTGGTTGCCGGCGGTCAACACCGCGGCCTGGCGACGCATTTCGTATTCGACGGCCTGGGCGACGGTGCGCATCGAGTTCACATTCTTGGTTTCGGTTCGGGTGCCGAACTTGGTTGCGCCTTTGGGCTGCAAAGACACGTTGGCATCGCAGCGCAGGTTGCCGCGCTCCATGTGCGCATCGGAGATATCTAGGGCGCGGACAATATCCCGAATCGTGCGGACATAGGCTCGGGCCAGTTCGGGAGCCCGGTCACCAGCACCTTCGATGGGTTTGGACACGATCTCGATCAGCGGCACCCCGGCGCGGTTATAGTCCACCAGCGCATA
>CALBOC010000188.1 GCA_937896705.1 uncultured Micrococcaceae bacterium
CCAACGCCGAGCCATCCTAGCCCGAGACCGGGGCTGCCAAGCCCCCGGGTGCACCGTCCCGGCCATCTACTGCCAAATCCACCACATCATCGAATGGCTCAACAACGGCACCACCAACACCGACAACGCGACCACGTTATGTGCTCACCACCACGCAGCCGTGCACAACGGCAAATGGACCATCCGCAAACACCACGGCACCACATTCTTCCAACCAGCACCCTGGCTCGACCCCACCCAACCGCTGCTGCGGAATCTCTACTGGGCGTTGTGAGAACTAGCTGTCTGAACCGGTTATAGCACCGGCTTGTATCTCTTCGAGATCAATTGGACTGTCGTCAAACAGAGCACGGATGTCCTCAGCAGTGACGTTGGTCGAGAAAGCGGTATCGTCCTCAGTCAGAGCATCGAACATCTCGACTTTTTGCTGCTGCAGTGCCAAGACTTTCTCTTCGATTGAGCCCTTCGACACCATCCGGTAGACCATGACATTCTTATCCTGGCCGATACGGTGCGCACGGTCGACCGCTTGAGCCTCAACCGCCGGGTTCCACCACGGATCCAATAAGAACACGTAGTCGGCCTCGGTGAGGGTGAGACCAAACCCACCAGCACGCAACGAAATCAGGAACACGGGTGCGTCACCCGAACGGAACTGCTCGACCACGGCGCCGCGATCCCGTGTAGACCCATCCAAGTAGGCGTAGTCAATATCTTGCCCGTCCAACTCTTGACCCAAGCGCGCCAAGAACGACGTGAACTGCGAGAAGATCAGCACGCGGTGACCCTCCGGCAGAATTTCAGACAAGCGCGACATGAGCTCATTAAGTTTCGAGGACGGGACATGCGCGTACTCGTCGTCAACAATGGCCGGATCCAACGCCAGCATGCGCATGAGTGTCAATGAACGGAATATCGACATTCGATTCGATTCCATATCCGTCACCAAATTCAACACATTCTTGCGTTCGCGCTGCAGAATCTGCTGATACAACTTATCGTGCTCCGGCTCCATCGGAACCTGCAGCACCATCTCTTGTTTATCCGGCAGCTCAGCCGCGACAGATTCTTTGGTACGACGCAGCATAAACGGCCGGATCTTCGTCCGGAGTTTATCCATCGCCTCGCGGGAGCGAGTTTGCTGGTCGGCACGTTCTTCATCAGATGTCCCCGGCTCGGTGCGAGCCACCCGCTGGCCCGCCTCGATCGGCCGCAAGAAATCATCCCGGAATTTGGAGTACCGCGGCAACATGCCCGGCACAACCAACCGGAAAATCGACCACAGATCAGCCAGCGTATTTTCCATCGGGGTACCGGTGATCGCCAGTTTGAATCCAGCCCGGAAATTCCGAATGGCGCGATGTGCCTTCGTTTGGTGATTTTTGACGAACTGCGCCTCATCCAGGATCAGGCCGGCCCAGTCTTGTTCGGCGAGATAGTCTTCATCCAACCGGGCAATCGCATAGGAGGTGACCAAAATATCGGCGCGCTGCCGGATGGCCTCAATCGATTCGCTACGACGCAGATTCGACACATCCACAACCGCGACCTTCAAATGCGGCGCGAAGCGCTCAACCTCATCGCGCCAGACGGTCAATACCGACGAGGGAGCGATGACCAAAAACGGGTCCTCTTCGCCGAGTTCTTTGGCACGAGCCATCATGGCCAGGGTCTGCACCGTTTTGCCCAGCCCCATATCGTCGGCCAGGATGCCACCCAGCCCAAGATCGTAGAGATAAGACAACCACTCATACCCTTCGTGCTGGTAATCACGAAGGTCCGCCTGCAGCGTGGGTGGGGTGTCTAACGTAGGGATGTCATCGGCATTGCGCAGCACCGCAAGGGCTTTCTGCCACTCGATGATGGTCGGATCGGCGTGGAAGGTATCGGCAACGCCTTCGGCATCTTCCAACAACGAGGCGTTGAACCGAGAGATCGAAGGGTTATCGGCACCGAAGTCGTCCAGCGTTGAGGCTTCTTCGAGTAGCTTGCGCAGCGGTTCGAAAGCCGGGTGATTCAGCGAAAAATATGTGCCATCGGTCAGCAGCAAGCTATCTTGGTTTCGCACCAGAGCAATGAAGAGCTGCCGGAACGGAATGGTGCGTTCTTCGATGGTGACTTGGAAACCCAAGTCAAACCAGTCATTTTTCTCCGACTGGGTGGCATTGATGACGATGTGGGGGTCACCGGTGAGCCGCGTGTATGCCGGGCGATCTTCGGTTTCGACAATGCGCACGTAAGGACGCTGCTGGATGACCGGCAGCGCTTCGTCGACAAAACGTGCGGCCGCGGCACCGATGAGCGTGGTTTTGCCCGGGACGGCGGTGAGTTCCAGCTCCTCAGAAATGCTGTCGAGCACCTGTTGCCGGTGTTCGGTCTGATCTTCGGTGCCTAAATAGTCCCAGCGCGAGGAAATCCGCACGTGGTCTTGCCGTTCGCCCTGGTGGGTTGCCTGGTAGTACTCCAGGGTCAACTCAAGCGTGGACGGTGGGATTTCTGGCAGCTCGACGGACTGGTCCTGGCTGGCCAGTGGAATGACCCCGGCCAGTATCGGGTAGACGTTGTCGAAGAACTCTTCGGTGTCTTCGGCCGGGATGGTCATCGGTTCGGGCGATTCGATGAGGTCCATGACGGTCCGGGTCAGAGGCTGTTCCAACGGCAGCACATTGATGTCGGCGGAGCCTGCATCGGGATAATAATCAATCGTGTACAGCCCGATGGCACCTAAGGTGCCGGATGGCTTCACGGCCTCGGTGGGCAGCTGAGCCCGAATCGACAGTGCGACATCGGCGTTTTCGGTTTCGGCCGCGTCGAAAATAATCCGTGCCGGTTCGGTGATGGACACACGGTTGATAATCTTTTGCAGCGGGACCAACGGAATGCCGGCGTTGTCGATCTTGTCCATGATGTCCCACAGCTGAGGCATGTTGATGGTGGCCAGCGTGATCACGTCGGTTGAACCCAGTGACGAAACCGAGGTCGTGTAGAGCCGGTTGAGCTCGTGCAGGGCATCGTGTTGATCGGGCAGGAATTGGAAGTCGGTGTGAGAGGACTGGTGGAAGGGCAGATCGAACAGCGTCCAGTTCATGTTGCCTTTGATCCACCCGCCCCGAGCCCCGATCCGCAGCGGAC
>CALBOC010000189.1 GCA_937896705.1 uncultured Micrococcaceae bacterium
TCGGGCACGCGGATGCGTTCGTTTACTCTTGGCTCGCTAATGAGATATCTCCTTGTTAGGTGTCATACTGTCAGTCGCCACCTCCCCGGCTGACCTCCAGGCAAGGCATAAAAAATGCCTCCCTGTAAGACAGTGGAGGCTTAAGCTGCGCCGAAATAGTTCAGCACAGTCATTCGGACTGACGATACGAGAATCCGGTCCGAGCTACCCGATAACTAGATGCACGATCCGTCGGCGGGTGGGAGGTTTGCTCCACTTGTCATTCAGCTAACGATCTTAGCATGTTCTCTGTGCATCATCAATTTCTAAATCAGGGCTCACGAGCTACTCTGTGCACGAAACATTATTCACTCGATGATTTGATGCGGCAAGGTGTGCCAAGCTTAGGGTATGACTGAACCACATAATCACGCCCAAGATGGCGTTTACGAATTTGGCCTAGATGATGTCGGAAACCAAGTTCGCGAAATCCACGAAGTTCCTGCAGCTGAAGTTATCTCTACCACCGCGGTGCACTTAATGACAGCAGCTGCCGTTAAAGTCGGCCTTGGCGACATGCCCAATGCACGCGACCATATCGACCTCGATGAAGCTCGAAAATTGATTACAGCCCTTGCGGGGCTCATAGTCGCTGGGGCTCCTGACATGGGTTCAGCCCACGCCGCTCCGCTCCGCGATGGTCTGCGCACGTTGCAGCTGGCCTTCCGCGAAGAATCGATCGTGCCTGACGCCCCTGGACAGGGGCCCGGTGAGAAATACACCGGTCCAGTTAACTAAGCATCAGTTGAGCTCCGGCGCTGCACCATGTGTTCGTTCAGCGCCGGAGTGAACAATCCGATCAGCACTATGGCTCCCGAGAGCGCAAGAGCAATCCTAAGGACCGGCTCGCCGAGTTGGAAATCACTGATCGAAACAATTACAGCCAGCACCTCGATCACAATCAGTGCCCCACGAGGCCAGGCTTTGCCTCGAATCACTCCGAATCCTGCGCCGGTCAACCAGACTGCACCCAGCAGATAGAGAAATACCAAAAAGAAGATCGCTGTGCCTGGCAACTGCCCAGAGTCTGGATCTGCGATGGTCAGGACAGCGTTGAGCACCAAGGCCAATGCTTGAGCAAATACCACCATGGCAACTACCCACACCAAGGGTGAAGGATTATTAGACTTCGACATGTACGACTCCGTGGAACGACTGATGGCCAGAGCAGGATGGCCGATTTAGATTTAGCCTAACGGCAGGCAGTGGTTGTTAATGTGATCGTGGCATCACGGTCATGTCGAATTTACTTGAAATGTGATTAACCACTCGCGGTTTCGGAGAGAATTCTTTGAAAAGCTCTTGAACGGGTGATGACTCCGTGGAAAGCTAGTTCATAACATATTGACGGAGATCAGTAATCACTTTGTCATTCTTGGACACAAGACGGCGTTGCAATAATCAAAACGTCTTGGATTGCAGGTCAAGAACACCATTTAACTTGGACGCTGACACGCGTC
>CALBOC010000190.1 GCA_937896705.1 uncultured Micrococcaceae bacterium
ATCCACTTTCCAAGGTCAGGTCCGGAACGGACGACATCGCGGGGAGCTGCGACCAGGGTGCCGCCACGGCGCCAGGCTAGCCACATTTCTTCGCAGGAAGCGTCAAACGCCACGGATAACCCAGCCATCACGCGATCGCCGGGATGGATTGGCTTTTTTCGCAGGAAAAGGTCAGCTTCAACATCCACGAGTGCCGCGGCAGAGCGGTGCGTTACCGCGACGCCTTTGGGCGTACCCGTCGACCCTGAGGTGAACAGTACCCAGGCGTCGTGTTCTGGTGAAGGTTGTGTCTGACCGACGTCTTGGGATTCTCGTTGCAGCGCTGGTTGATACGGCGTGATCTGCAGAGCCTTTCCAACGACGGCGGCAACTTCGGCTTCTGAAAATACTGTGACGGCACGCTCGTCGGGATCATCCCAATCCACTGGGACATAGGCTGCACCGGCGTGCATGATCGCCAGAATTGCGACATAGAGATCGGTGGTTCCCGAGGGGACCCGGACCCCCACTCGGTCACCGAGGCGCACACCGGCCTCATGGAGTCGATCAGCTATGACGAGAACACGCTCACGGAGCTGTGCATAGGTCAATTCTTCAGTATCAGACTCCAAAGCTGGGGTGTCTGGGTACCGATCTGCAGTCGATTGAAAAACATCAATCAGGGTCCGCGGTGGCGGGGGCTCCTCGCACCCATATATGGCAAACACTGGGTGATCGAGTCGTCGATCCTTTTCCAGTTCGTTTCCGTCTGAGTGATCGGCGCGAGAAGTCGCAGCTGTCAAAATGTCTACCTCAAATTCCTATGTGTACTTAAAACACTTGACTTTTTCAGCATCGTATAACGTGTCCTGTCTAGACATATTTGATTCTTTCGGATGCAAAGTCAATCGAGTGGCTGAGATCGACCGTGGGTAGTCGACGCTTTTATGCGTAGAATATGGATCTCAGTGGCGGTGCATTCCGGCCAGGAAAATACTTGAAAGTCTTTCAAACGTTGCAATAGTGCGGGATTCAACTAATGCAGATTTGAAGTAGATAGCGGCTGGGCTGGGGTTTCTTGCGGTGTGACGCACGTTACAGTCATGCTTTGAGGGATGTGGAGTGTTTCGGTATTGTCTAGACGTTTCAGACGTGACGTGCTTGGGCGGCAAGCCGATATCGCATTTCCATCCGGCCGATAATCGTTCAACAATTTAGCGTTTTTAGACTAGGAGTTGTTTGCAAAAATGCTGAGAGAACTACTGACTAAAATCGCGCGAGCAAACCCGATGTATCGCAGCGACAATACTGATCGAGTATTCGGGTTATAGTTCGAATTGCGAAGTTTAAAAGCCGCCGATGCGGGGAGATTTATGACTATTAGTACGACTAACCGTCGCGTCGTGGCCGTCGATATCACGCGAGCCCTGGCCATCATTGGCATGATCGCCGTGCACTCTTTGTACGCCTACAATGATCAGGGAGGGCCCAGCCTGAGTTATGCGCTGACTGCCGGTAAATCAGCAGCGGCCTTCGCCATCCTGGCGGGCGTGAGCATCTCATTTATTATTGGACGAAAACGACTTGCGGGCCCGGCCGCTCCAGGAAAGATCGCTTCGCTCCTGGCCCGCGCGGCGACCATTGGCGCCATCGGGTTGCTGCTGGGGTACACCGACAGTGAAGTGGCCGTTGTCATTCTGCCCTATTACGCGGTGATGTTCGCCCTAGCCATTCCGTTAGCTGCATTGTCTACCCGGGGGCTGGTGATAGCCGCAGTTTCATTCTTGGTGGTTATGCCAGTGTTCAGTCAATGGATACGGCCGCATGTTGTTAGCGCTTTGCCCAGACAGCTGGATTTCACGTACCTCTTGACCGCGCCCGCTGAATTTGCTTCCGATATTCTCTTGACCGGGCAGTTTCCCGCGTTGGTCTGGATGTTCTATATCTGCGTGGGACTCCTGATTGGTCGGTGCAATCTGCAGTCACCCAAAACTATTGCGGGGATGCTTGGGATTGGTGCGGCAATGGTCGGGGTCGCGGCGTTTGCTTCCTGGTATATCCTGCGACTCGCTGGTGTTGCAGGACATCTACGCAATACAGTCTCAGCTGAACAGGCGACAACACTATTCACCTTTGGTGGTGATGGTTCGGTTCCGACCACCAGTTGGTGGTGGCTTGCACTGAACTCTCCGCATACCGGAACGTCGCCCGATCTCCTCACGACGACCGGCTATACGATGCTGGTTTTGGGATTCATGCTAGGACTCGAGCGCTTCTTGCGAAATCGTGCCAAACAAGCCTTCACCCTGGTCAGTTTTCCGTTGGCGGCTGCGGGCACGATGGCGCTGACCGTCTATGTTGGTCACATCATCTTCATTAATTCACCGCTGGATGTCTCCGGTGCTGTCACGACATTCTGGTGGCAGCTCGTCGTCATCGCAGTAGTTGCCAGCGTATGGAGCGTCTTGTTCGACCGCGGACCGCTTGAAGGATTGGTTACTTCCATCACGAAATTCGCAGAGCGACGCGTGAATGCCAAACGCCAACGCGCCAAGGAGGTAGCGGTGCACCGATAAGCGTTGCATCGTGAAGAAAAAGGTCGCTGACTTACAATTGAAGCCCAGCCGATAATTCTTTCAACTGATCTCTACGGCCGGCTCCAAGGGCTTGATGGTACTGGCTTGACGACACGAAACGGTTCCTTGGACCCGACAATCCGCCGCTTTGTTCAATAAAGTTCAAGACCCTGTGGTCGTGCCTTGCGGCGCCGCCACCAATGCCGTGGGCTGCGCTGTCGCTAGGGTCTAGTAAGCGTATGAAAGAGTTTTCTACGCCAGCTTCATGGAAGCGATGGACACGAGGTCGGCTCTAACTTTGAGCTGTCCGTTACTGCTTCGCCATCATTGGGCTGCAGCGGTTTCGAAAACCTCGAAGGCCCGCTCGGTCGCGGTCTCGTTAAAGGTCTCGGCGGCATCCGCTTCGAGGTCTTCGGCAATGACCTGGGGCGGGTAGGCGGCAGCGTAGCGAACCAACATGTCTTCGTTGATCACATCGACCATGCGCCCGGTGAGTTGCTCGGAGGCGACTACCTGCCAGGTGTGCACCTCAACGGAGCGGCCGGCGACCTCCGAGGTGGCGGTGTCATGGTCGATCGCCGATTCGTATTCTGCAACGCACGAGGTATCGGTGTCCTGATGGACCTCGTGCAGCTCGGCCGTGCTGACGTCATCGTTTGCGTAGAACACCGTCACGGTCTCACCGCTGGCGTGCTCATCAAGTAACGCCTCGGGATCGAAGCTGGCCTGGACGGTGGGTGGCTGCGCATCAACGATCAGACCGTACTGTTCGGCACCGGCCTGCTGACACAGATCAGGGTTCTCCGTGCCCTCGAGTGCTGCGGCCATCGCGGTAAGATCCGGCCACTGATCTTCAAGGGTCGCGGCGTCGGTGACCTCAAAGTCTGCCTCGAGCGTTTCAGCGAGCTCAGTTTCTTGATCGGTGGCTTCGGGTGCTTCGGGTACCTCGAGGCTGCTTCCGGTGTCGGGGCTGGGTGTTTCGGGCGCGGCGTCATCCGAGCCGCAGGCGCTCAGTCCCAGCGTGGCGGCAAGAGCGAGCGTGGACAAACGAAACAGAGGTGGCACAGAAGAGGTCATGGGTTCAGTCTATGCAACTGCAGGTATTCCGCGAGCCGGAATGTGCGGGTTGGAAAGAAAACTTTTTCTCCGGGTCTTGCAATTAGAGCCTCATAGTGGCTAAGCTCACAAAGTGAATATGAATTCATTCTAAGTGAGTGAGTATTCATGAACTAATTTATTGACACGAGACAAGGCGAGTATGGAAAGCGACATGCACACGATGCAGCCAGCGCAGGCCGCCCAAGCTGCTCGGACACAAGTTCGGATCCGCCAGCTGCTTGATGCGGCGGCGCGACTCATGACGACTTCGGGTTCACAAGGTGTCTCAATGCAGGCTGTGGCTGACGAAGCCAATGTTTCGGTGGGGCTGATCTACCGGTACTTCTCTTCCAAACAACAACTGGTCAATGCCGTGATCGTCGGCGTGCTCGACGATATGGCCGTGCACGTGCCCGCTGCCACCGAGCAAGTCGACGATCCGATCCGTCGGCTCGCCAGTGCCCTGGAAGCATTCATTCGGGTGGTCGACGACCAACGTGCTGCCGTGTTGTTGACGTACCGCGAATCGCACACCTTGGACGCTGAAGGCCTACAGACCATCAAAGATGCGGAAATCCGCACCGCACAACCACTCGTGACAGCACTGCGCGAAGCCGATGAGCAAGGCCTGATCCGACCGATGAACGTCTCGGTTTTCGGCTACGACTTACTCATGATGGCCCACGCGTGGGCGCTCAAGCACTGGTATTTCAAAAACCGCACGACCTTGGACGACTACATCGCCGACCAGATCGCTATAGCACTGTCAGCTGCACTTCGTCCGGAATACCGCCAGAACTACACAGATCTGTTATCAGATCTTATCTAAGTCAAGGAGCCTTCGCTATGACCACCAATGACGTCCAACCCACAGGCCTTCAAGTTCCTGAATTTACGGACATTACCTACGAACGCAAAGCCACCACCGCGGTCATCACCATGAACCGTCCGCATCGCTACAACGCGTTTACTGCCCACACTGTCGATGAACTCATCACCGCATTCCGTGCGGCAGGTTCCGACCGGGGCGTGCAATCCATCATCCTTACTGGAGCTGGTGACAAAGCTTTTTGCACCGGCGGCGATGTAAAACAGCGCGCTGAAACCGGCGACTACGGCCCATCAGAAACCGGCATGCTGGAAATCGGGCAGCTCCACAAGTTGATCCGTGATACGCCCAAACCGGTCATCGCTGCGGTCAATGGTGTCGCGATTGGCGGCGGCCACGTCTTGCACGTGCTGTGCGATATGACGATCGCTGCTGACACTGCCCGTTTCGGGCAATCCGGACCTAAAGTTGGCTCTTTTGATGCCGGGTTCGGCTCGGCCTACCTAGCCAGGGTTGTCGGCGAAAAACGCGCTCGTGAAATCTGGTTCCTGAATCACATCTATGATGCCGAAACCGCTGAACGGTGGGGGCTGGTCAATAAAGTCGTGCCCTTAGATGAGCTCATGGACGCCGCGCTGGAATGGGCCGCAGAGATCGGCGAGAAATCCCCGACGGCCATTCGGTTCTTGAAGCAATCCTTCAACGCTGACACCGATCATCAGGCCGGGTTGTCGGCTATGGCGATGTCAGCCCTGGATCTCTATGCCACCACCCCAGAGGGCAAAGAAGGGGCAGCAGCATTTACTGAAAAACGCGCCCCGGACTTCGCTTCCAAAATGCTCTAACCACCCACCACACGACAGCCCACCAGGAGAACACGTGGATTTTTCCATCGACGCAGCCATGCAGACCTATCTGGACCGTGCCGAAGCGCTCGTGCCCCAGCTTGCCGCGGGTTATCAACAACGCGAACACGATCGCTGTATTCCGGTTGAACTGCGAACCACCATGGGAGAAGCAGGTCTCATCGCTCCCGAAATCCCCACCGAATACGGTGGTCAAGGTGAACGTGCGCTGACATCGGGGATGATCATTGAGCGTTTGTCGCGGGCTGATCTGAACGTCACCTACGTCCAGGTGGTGGCCTCGTTGGTGGCACAAATTCTGTTGCGCAACGCCTCCGAGGAGCTCAAGCGGCGCTGGATCCCGAAGATCACCTCGGGGGAAGACATCGTCGCCATAGGACTATCCGAACCGGGCGGCGGTTCCGATGCTGGCAACCCGGAGATGACTGCCCAATATCGTGATGGTGGGTGGGTGCTGAACGGAACCAAGTCAATGTCATTTGCCCTACACGCCGGTGCGACCGTAGTTTTTGCTCGCACCTCCGAGGAGCGTCGCGGCCGTGGCATCAGCGCGTTTCTGGTGGAACTGGACCGCGAGGGGCTCACCAAAACGCCGGCTAACGATATGGGCACCCGCGCCGTAGGGCGGGGTTTTATCGAAATGTCCGATACGTGGAT
>CALBOC010000191.1 GCA_937896705.1 uncultured Micrococcaceae bacterium
GGGACACCAAAACGACCTGGAGACAGGGTTACGCAAAGAATCAGCATAGCTTGACGCGACCGCTTTTGTCCAGTAGGGACTCGCAATGTGGTGAAACTTTCACCCCGCCAGTGATGCCCGTCACATCTTTGTTCCACAATCGTCGCGGGGAAAGTTTCGGGCCTCCCTAGCACGTGCTCGTTTGGACTCGATGGAGCACGAGCTGGCTTCCCAACGTATTAGATGCTCTATTGGCAACAAGGCTATTCAAGTACTCGAAAGCCCAGCCAGCAACCGGAATTGTCCTGTACGCACTACGAGGATTCGCTGACCCGCTGTAATTCCACGTTGCGCGTGCGGTCTCGACATGGGATTAGACGATCTGCGGCACTAAAATTCCAGTAGGCAACCCAGGGATACGGCGCAACCCGCTGACAATGCCCCGGCTGCTAGACCACCGCGGCACGAAGAGCTCAGCACGGAACGCATGGCTCGGTGGACCGCTGACCGGGGTCGTGAGTATTAGGGCCTTCAATAACGGCGCTGGGTTGGTCAGATCCGAGTTTAAGGCAGACATGGTCCCTCCGGTCCGCTGTGTCACCATGGGTAGCTTACCTCGCGTGGTCCTTCCCGCGGATCTGTTCTACGACATGATCTAAGACTTCGTCGAGCACAGTGATGCCATCGTTGACCCCGCCCAGCGATCCCGGCAAGGTGGCTACAAAGGTCTTGCCCACTACCCCGGCGATCCCCCGGGACAACGCGGCATGCGGGGTATGTTGTAGACCTTCGAGCAGAATTGCCGTCATAATATGTGGTAGTTGCATATCCAAGATCTCGCTGATGATATCTACGGTCTGATCGGTCGGCGATATCCCGGTGCCCCCGCTGGTAATGATGACATCGGGCATCGCGCTCTGGTCACCAGATAAGAATTCCGAGATGGTATCTGCCAGGTCGTGATCGGCCACCACGAGCGCGTTTGGTGTCGCATAACCCTTGTCCCGCAACCAAGAGACGAGTTCAGGTCCGGCCTCGTCCTCATAGATGCCCGCAGCTGCTCGAGTCGAGGCGATGATCACCTGAGCCGTCGTATCCTGACTGGCACGCACCGTGCGGTGCTGTTCGTGAGGCTCGGGTTGTAGAGGGGGCAATGGTGGGACAGCAGCATCTAACCGCGCATCGGCGAAGAGATGTGCCGTGACCGTTTGACCGGGTTTCAATCGGGTCAGCGGTGGGATTTCTAACAGCGCGTTTGCCCCGACCGCTTGGGCTAATAAATGCGAGCTGGCCTCGCCCTGAAGCTGCGCAACGAGCTCTGTGCCCTGCAATCCGACGGCACCGCGCCGATACTGTGTCTTACCTCGCGTCCCGGTGACCGTGTCATGAAGTTTGGCCTGCACCGCAACGGGCGCCCAACCTGAGCCGAAAGCCTTCCAGAGTGCCGGGACCACCAACATGCGCAACGAGACCAGGGTAGATACCGGATTTCCAGGCAACGCAATAAGCGGGGTCCTGCCATAGACCCCGTATCCCTGAGGTCCGCCAGGCTGTTGTGAAAGTTTTCCGACCCAGGACACGGTGAGGCGGTCTAACAGCTGGCGCACGACCTCGAACTTACCCTCGGAGATTCCGCCCGAGGTGATGATGATATCGGGCGCATAGTTATCAATCAGCCGATCAAGCGCTGTCTGAAAGTTTCGCAACTCATCGGTGGTACGTTCAGTGGCAATGACGTCCATGCCGTGCGTTTTCGCAAAGCCACGGATCAGCGGTGTATTGGCATCAAGAATCTGTGCTGACCGGGGAGCTGTACCAGCCACCACTTCATCGCCACCGGCAACCACGGCAATAGTAGGTCGGGCCGTAACGCTCAACTCTGCGATGCCCTGTGAAGCAGCCACAGCGACCAGTGCCGCATCGACCAGGGTGTTTTCCCGGGCTAACCGCGTCCTGGCGGGCATATCACTTCCGGTCTTGCGGATAAACGCTCCGACTTCTACCGCAGGCAGGTCAACGTATTCACCCGTGGAAACAAACTGCGGCGGATCCGCCTGTTCCACTGGAACAATAGCGACGACGTCTTCGGGGATCTTGGCCCCGGTCATAATCGGCACCGCTGTATCGTGTCCGTAGCCGTTGACGCCGTAGTGATAAATATCGGCCGGATCGGCACCGGCGGGGACATCGGGTCCAACCCTGAAGCGTCCGCCAGCCACGTTGGCATAGCCGATGCCATACCCATCCATTTGAGAGTTATCAAACCTCGGCGAGGGATGTTTGGTCACCAAGTCTGCGGCCAGTCGACGACCGATAGCATCGTTCAGCGGCACCGAAACTGCTGGCAGCTGCCCTATCGTGTCAACTAATACCTGGGCCAGGGTGTCAGCATACCCCTGCGTTGACATGGTCACGAGTCGTCCCCCGATGCGTCTACTGTCCAATCGCCCGATTTGCCGCCGGTTTTTTCTAAGACTTTGATATCAGTGATCACAGCTCGAGAATCAACCGCTTTGATCATGTCATAGAGCGTCAGAGCCGCAGTTGACGCCGCTGAGAGGGCTTCCATTTCAACACCGGTGACCCCGGTGGTTTTAACCAAGGTCTCGATCCGGACGGTGCCGGCGTGGGAATCTGCTGCAAAATCCACTGTGATCTTTCCCAATGGGATGGGATGGCATAGCGGAATCGTTTCCCAGGTCTTTTTCGCCGCCATAATGCCAGCGACCCGGGCCACCGGCAGCGCATCGCCTTTTGGCAGCCCGCCGGCCATAATCATGTCGATGACCTCGGGACGCGTTACCACCACAGCTTGGGCTCGGGAAGTTCTCGACGTGGTGGCTTTTTCTGTGACATCCACCATGTGGGCCGAACCATCGGCACGCACGTGGCTGAGTTGGTCGTCCATAGTTCCCTTTCATCCACTATTGCCAAGGTCTAGACTAACTATAGAACGGAACCCTAAAACTTCGCCCCAACATTCCGCGCAACTCAGGTTGTGACGGCTAGGAGCACTCTTTGTCAGGTTTAATCGATCAGTTCGGCCGTACCGCGACCGATCTTCGGATGTCACTCATTGATAAATGTAATTTGCGCTGCCGCTATTGCATGCCGGCCGAAGGTCTGGATTGGCTCAAAAAAGACGAGATGCTCGCCGCACACGAGGTCATTCGGTTGGCCGATATCGGGATCAGTCATTTGGGGATCAACAAAATTCGCTTCACCGGTGGCGAGCCCTTAGTACGCGTTGACTTAGTCGACATCCTCACCGGTGTGCATGAAGCCCACCCGGATGTAGAGCTCTCGATGACAACCAATGGGATAAACCTGGAACGCAAAATCGATGATCTGGTGGCCGCCGGGCTCAGCCGCATCAACGTCTCGTTAGACACCGTTTGTCCTGAGACCTTCGCTAAAATTACCCGTCGCGACCGGTTGACCAAAGTACTCTCTGGCTTGCACTCGGCCAAAGCTGCCGGCTTAGAGCCGATCAAGATTAATGCCGTACTGCTGCGTGGCATCAATGACCAGCAAGCTGCTGAGCTGCTGACCTGGACGTTGGAACACGGCTATGCGCTGCGGTTTATCGAGCAAATGCCCCTTGATGCGGATCATCAATGGAAACGTGACAACATGGTCACAGCCGAGGAAATCCGCGCCCAAATAGCCGAGGTGTACACGCTGACACCCCATGGGCAGCCACGTGGTTCAGCCCCGGCAGAGCTGTTTGATGTCCGTGATAGGACCACCCATGAGATCCTCGGGACCGTGGGCATTATCGCTTCGGTAACTGAACCGTTTTGTGCTGCCTGTTCACGTACCCGGCTGACCGCCGATGCCAAGGTCCGATCGTGTTTGTTTTCCCACGAGGAGACCGATCTGATGGCCCTGTTGCGCGATGGCGCCTCCGATGAGGCCATTGCCGATGCGTGGCGGACCGCGATGTGGCATAAGCCTAAAGCTCACGGCCAAACCAAGACCGGATTAGGCATGCCGGGTTTCGTGCAACCTGAGCGCAGCATGAGTGCCATCGGCGGGTAACCATGGCCAGCACTCCCCCAGCAGCCGGGCTGTTTGCCATCATCCTGGCCGGTGGAGCCTCCTCCAGGCTGCATGCCACGAGCCCCCATCCGGTCGCGGATAAGCCCCTGCTGGAGTTCGACGGTGAACCTCTCATAACTCGAGTGCTTACCGAGGTTGCCAGAGTAGTCCTTCCGCAACACACAGTGGTGGTCGGACCGTCCGCACTGCCGACCGGTGATATCCCCACGGTGTCTGAAGATCCCCCTCGTGCCGGGCCCTACCTGGCCGTCCGGACTGGACTGCAATATTTCACCGACGAACTCGGGCCGGCTACCGCTGACCACGGTGTGTTGCTACTGGCAGCTGATATGCCCTGGATCGGATTAGGCATCAGCGCGTTAGCCGAGCATCATCACAACCCAGAAACCACATCGCAGGTCGCCGTGGTCGAGACCGCTGGACGACTTCAACCACTGTTATCTTATTTCCCTCGCATGGTGGCCGACGAGGTATTTTCTGAGCGACTACTCGACACGGGTATCTGGCATGCCCTGCGCGAGACGTCCTATCTGAGCATTGACCTGCCCGCTCACGCCGGCGCGGATGTCGATACCTACCAGGATGCCGTCAAGCACGGGGTAACGTTCAACGATTAGGATTGCTGCGGCTGCGAGGGTTGCTTTATCTCCAGGTCGTAAAAGTAGTCCGCGGGAAACTCTAAGACGTCCCCGTTGAGAATCGGCGGATGCTCGTAATCTAACACCGCTGAAAGTCCTACGCGAAATAGCGTGCCGTGGCCGACCAGAATGATGTTCTGTGACCGGTGCTGCCGTGCGATATGACGAAAAGCTTTCAGCGCACGTTGTTGGACGTCTTCATCAGTTTCTTCGGCGCACATGAGTTCGGCGCGGGTTTCTTCATCGAAGTCTGCCAGGTGGATGCCCTCGGCCGGGCCGAAATCGCGTTCGATGAGATGATCGAGAGTCTGTACTCGTCCGATGCTCAAGATTTCCGCTAACCGTTGTGCGGTTTGGACAGAGCGTATCAGCGGTGACGAATAGATCGCATGCCAGTGGCCCCTGCGCTGCAGGTTTTGGGCGGCTTTCGTGGCCTCAAAGTAGCCCTCAGCGCTCAATGGATTATCGGTGCGACCCTGGAGTAGTCGCTTGCGACTCCACTCGGTGCGTCCGTGACGGACAAAAGCCCACTTCATGCCGTTCCTCACTCCTATGACTGGTGTCTTTAGGTTTACGGGGACGAAGCGGCCGGCCTGTGAATACAAGAAATGTTCTTGGTAAACAGTGGATGACCAGTGGGTAACACGGCCGGAACTGTACTTGGGTTGTTAAAACGCTTCACCCCGCTGCATTTGCAGCGGGGTGAAGCGAACGTCAGTTAAGAACTGATGCGTAACTGAAGCTTATTTTACGGTGACGGTTGCGCCAGCGCCTTCGAGTGCTTCCTTGGCAGCGTCTGCGGCAGCCTTGTCGACACCTTCGAGGACAGCCTTTGGAGCAGCATCGACGAGATCCTTGGCGTCTTTCAGGCCCAGGGAGGTCAGTGCGCGAACTTCTTTAATAACACCAATCTTGGCGTCACCAGGAGATTCGAGAACAACGTCGAATTCGGTCTGTTCTTCAGCAGCAGCGGCGTCGTCGCCACCACCGGCTGGAGCAGCAGCCATTGCGACTGGTGCAGCAGCGGTTACGTCGAATTCTTCTTCAAATGCTTTGATGAATTCGGACAGTTCTAGCAGGGATAGCTCTTTGAAAGCATCCAACAGTTCTTCAGTGGACAGTTTTGCCATGATATTGGCTCCTTTGCGATAAAAGTCGTGGGTCTGGTTGTGTGGCACGTAATGTGCCAGCGGTTATGCAGCTTCGTCTTGCTTTTCGCGCAGCGCTTCTGCGAGGCGAACAGCTTTCTCGAGTGGGGCTTGGAATGTAGCGGCTGCCTTGGATAGGGAGCCCTTCATTGCGCCAGCCATCATCGATAGCAACGTCTCGCGGGATTCGAGGTTTGCCAGCTGGATAACCTGGGCCTCATCAAGCGGTTGGCCATCCATGTAGCCGCCCTTGATGACCAGTTTGTCGTGGTCCTTGGCGAAAT
>CALBOC010000192.1 GCA_937896705.1 uncultured Micrococcaceae bacterium
GCCGGGATTGGCGCCTCCCCCACGGTTCCGCTGCGGACATTTTGCCCACCCGAAGCCGTGGTCATTGACCTGGTCTCGTCCGAGAAGACGGACGGTTAGTCGAAGGCCCGCCCGGTTAATCTGCGGAACGCTTCGCGGTAGCGTTGTGCCGTCTTTTCGACGACCTCCTCGGGCAGCTCCGGAGGCGGAGTGTCCGAAGCCTGATCCCAGCCGGACGCGTCGGATGCCAACCAGTCGCGGACAAATTGTTTATCAAAAGATTCCTGCGAGCGCCCCGGCCGGTAGGTTTCGGCATCCCAGAACCGCGACGAGTCCGGTGTCAGCACTTCGTCGCCCAGGGTGATGACCCCGTTGGCGTCGGTCCCAAATTCAATCTTGGTATCCGCCAGGATGATACCTGCTGTCCGGGCGATGCGTTCGGCTGTGGTGTACAGCTGCAAGGTCTTGGTCCGGATGTCTTCTGCGGGTTCTTGCCCGATGCGGTGCACCATTTCCGCAAAGGTGATGTTTTCGTCGTGCTCGCCCACTTCGGCTTTGGCCGAGGGGGTGAAGATTGCGGGCTCGAGCTTGGACCCATCCACCAGGTCGGTCGGTAACTGAATACCGGTCACGGTGCCATTGTCCCGATACTCGGCCAGCCCGGAACCGGTGAGATACCCGCGGGCGATGGCTTCGATGGGGAACATGGTTAACCGCTGCACGACCATGGCTCGTCCAGCAACCGCAGCCGGGACATCAGTGGACACCACGTGATTGGGCACCGCAATTTCGTCGGCGAGCCGCTCGAACCACCACAGGGATAATTGGGTGAGGATCTTGCCCTTGTCCGGAATCCCCGGGGATAAGATGTGATCGAATGCAGAAATCCGGTCGGTGGCTACGACCAGCAGCGTCTCGGATTGTCCGGGGGCGGTATCAGCCGGCTCGTAGAGGTTGCGAACTTTCCCCGAGTACACATGACGCCAGCCGTCAAGTTGTGGTGCGGTGTCTGTCATGGCTTAGGCTCCCGGTATGGTGATCTGGCCGTTGATCGCTTTGGCCGCAATATCGGTGCGGTAGTGACCATTGGGGATCGAGATGGTTTCGACGGCTTTATAGGCTGTGTCTCGGGCCTGTGCTACATCGGGGCCCGTGGCGACAACGGTGAGCAGCCGGCCTCCGGAGGCGGTGAATTCTCCGGTGTCACCGGCGGTGGTTCCGGCGTGCAGGATGGAAACGTTTTCCTGTCGGGCAGCTTCGCCCACTCCGCTGATTTGTGCCCCGGTCTGCGGTGATTCGGGGTAGCCTTCGGAGGCGAGGACCACGCCGACGGCGGCGTCGTCACCGAATTTCAGACTCGGGAACGTCGTGCTGAGTTTGCCATCTGCGGCAGCTTTCAACACTTGGCCCAGCGGGGTTTGGAGACGAGCCAGGACCGGTTGGGTTTCTGGGTCACCGAAACGAGCATTGAATTCGATGACTTGAATGCCCTTGCTGGTCAGCGCCAGCCCGCAGTACAACACGCCGGTGAAGGGGATGTCGCGGGCGGCCATTTCGGCAAGCACCGGACGGGCAACGCGTTCCATCACCTCATCGGTGAACCCTTGGGGTAACCAATCCAGTGGCGTGTAGGCGCCCATGCCGCCGGTGTTGGGCCCCTGGTCCCCGTCGTAGACCCGTTTGAAGTCCTGGGCGGGTGCCATGGCCACCCCGTCTTTGCCATCGGCAATCACAAAGACCGACACTTCGGGCCCGTCGAGGTACTCTTCGACCAACACCGGATCCCCGCCGGCGAAAATGGCTTTGCCGTGGGCGATCGCCGCGGCGCGGTCCGAGGTCACCACGACCCCTTTGCCCGCGGCCAGCCCGTCGTCTTTGACCACATAGGGGGCGCCGAAGTCGTCCAGAGCGGCTTCCAATTGCTCAAGGTTGACCGCGGTGTGGGCCTGACCGGTGGGGACTCCGGCAGCGGCCATGATTTCTTTGGCAAACGCTTTGGAGGATTCCAGCCGAGCGGCCTGGTGGGTTGGCCCAAAGACGGCGAACCCGGCGGCCTGCAGTGCGTTGGTGACCCCGGCGGCCAGTAGTGCTTCGGGACCGACCACGACTAAGTCTGGCTGGAGTTCTTGGCACAGTTCCACGACCAGTTGCGGGGACGACACATCAATCGGGTAGACGGGAACTTCCTTGGCGATCCCGGCGTTACCGGGCGCGCAGCGCACCTCGGAAACCAGCGGGTCAGCGCGCAGGGCTTGCACAATTGCGTGTTCGCGGCCACCTGGGCCCAAGACTAAAGTTTTCACGTCCTTAAGCGTAGTCGGTTCAGGGCCCGGGGTGGTCGGTGTGTCTGAAATGTATGAATGACCCGACTAGACTGACCACCATGTCGTATCACCGTCGCCATCTGCCGTACGGCCAAGGACCCGGGCTGCCCCGCTGGCTGCGCGTTGTGTACCTGTGGTTACTGGTCACGCTGTCAACGGGTTTTGTGTCGTGGCTGGGCTTCCGGGCGTTTGCCGGTGCGACCCGCGGCGATCTGCCGTACGCGTTGAGCGCGCTGGGTATTGGGGTGGTCGCTGCAACCATTATTACCTGGGCGATTTACCGGCGAAAATCCAACCGATAGGAGACCCATGCCCGACCCGATTCGTGCCGCCGACGTCGCCCAACTGGCCACGGCAACCCGCAACGGGGTGGTGGAGAACCGGTTTTTTGGTTCGGCCGTCGTGGTAAATTCCGACGGTGTCCAATTGGCCGCGGTCGGTGATCCCGCAGCGGGGGTGTATCCGCGCTCGGCGCTGAAACCCTTTCAGGCGATCGCTTCGCTGCGGTGCGGCGCCGACCTGACCGGTCCCGGGCTGGCGTTGGCGGCAGGGTCGCACACGGGCACGGTCTGGCATCAACAGCTCGCGACCGAGGTGTTATCACGCGCCGGCTTACAACCCGAGGCCCTGGCCTGCCCTGGCGCATATCCGGCCTCGGCCTCCCAAGTAGCCAAAGCCGCCCTGGACCTGGCGCCGTTGCCCTTGGAACGGTCAGCGCTGGCACATAATTGTTCGGGGAAACACGCCGGTTTCCTGGCCGCGACCGTTGCTGCCGGCACAGATCCTGCTCGCTATCTGGACGCCGATACACCCGTCCAGTCCGAAACCATTCGCGTGTTGGAACAGTACTGTGCGACCTCGATCCATCACATCGGGGTTGACGGATGCGGTGCACCCACCCCGGTGATGTCCCTGGCCGCTTTGGCGCGCGGTTTCAGTGCGCTGGGTCTAGCGTTGGAAGACCGCAACGCAGAACTTCCGGCCGCAACCGTGGCCCGAGCCATGTTGGACTATCCCGAGGCCGTCCAGGGTCAACACCGCCCCGATACGGTCGTGTTGGAATCCTTGGGGTTGCTGGTCAAGACCGGGGCCGATGGCATTGTCGGGCTGGCTGCCCCGGATGGCACCGCGGTAGCCGTGTCGATGATCGACTCGACCCACCGGGCCACGCACTTGGTCGCCCTGGTCTTACTGGCCAACTTCGCCCCCGATGCGCTGCCGGTGGAGGCCATGAGCGAGGTCATCGACCGCATCGTGCCACCGCTATATGGCGGCAACCAACCCGTCGGCGGCATTAAGGTCGCCCCGGATGTGTTGCGTTTACTGGACTAACCTGAAATAGAGCCCTAAGGAAGAATGGAGACCACGCATGGCACGACGCAAAATCCAAGTCACCGACGGCGTTGCGGCTGTTCGGCAGTGGGCCGCCGATCCCAAGGGTGTAGGCCGCAGCGTGCGGGCAACCGCCGTGCGGTATTCCCTGGAGGAATTAGCCGTGCTGGCCCCGGGTCGTTCGGTGGAGGTGCGCGTCCCACCCTATGGCGCCACCCAGATCATCGAAGGCACGACCCACACCCGCGGCACCCCACCGTCGGTGGTCGAAACCGATCCCGCAACCTGGTTGGCCTTGGTCACCGGGCAGCAGAGCTGGGATGCGGCGGTGGCTGAGGGCGCGGTGCAGGCATCCGGGCAGCGAACAGATTTGTCTCAGTTCTTCCCATTGGTCAAACTGGAACGTGGCTGACCGAAACACGAGATTGCCGCGAGTACCCGGCGCCACGCGCTAGAATGAGGACACTATGGCTGACAGCAGACTTGAAGATCCTTCTGATTCGGCAGATGCCGCAGAAACTCCCCAGCAGATGGTATACCGTCGCGCCCCCAAGATTGGGCCGTTTTTGGTTGCCGGTGCGGTGCTGGGCTTCGTCATCGCCTGTTTCATTGTGCCGCTGATGGGGCCGATAGAGGGGTATTCACAGTCTCAGACGCTGGGCTTTATGGCGGCTGTTTTCGCCATCGTGGGTCTGGCCATAGCCGCCCTGGTGTGGCTGCTGGTCGATCGACGTTCCAAGGCCAGCACCGAAACCCTCTACGCCCGTCGCACCGCGGACCCTTCGGCCGCCGATGTAGCGCTGACCGAAGACGATTACAGCGAGTGGACGCTTTCGCAGCAACGTCTGCGCGCCGACGAGGCCTACCGCGCTCGCCAAGCCGAAGCCAAAGCTGCCGGGAAAACCAAAAAATCCTCCAATCGGAAATGACGCATGCTCGAACAGCACATTGAACACGCCCCTCAGGATGCCTGCGGGGTGTTCGGCGTATGGGCGCCGGGAGAAGAAGTCTCCAAACTGACCTACTACGGGTTATATTCCCTCCAACACCGCGGTCAAGAAGCCGCCGGTATCGCGACCTCGGCTGGTGACCGAATCTCCGTCTACAAGGACGTCGGGCTGGTCTCTCAGGTCTTTGACGAGGCCACGTTATCGTCGCTGACCGGTCACATTGCCATCGGCCACTGCCGTTACGGATCGCACGGGGCAAAAGATTGGCGCTTTGCCCAACCCACGCTAGGCGCGACCACCGCCGGGGGCACCGTCGCGGTGGGTCTCAACGGGGAACTCACCAACCGCCAGGAGATCAAAGCCCTGATCACCCGTCGCTTCGGCGAAGTCGACTCGGGCGAACTCGCCCAGGGCAACAACTCCGATACCGCCCTGATTACCACGTTGTTGCACGGCCAAGATGGCGATTCGTTGGAAGACACCGCAACCGAGATCTTCGGGTTGTTAGAGGGCGCGTTTTCGATCGCGATGATGACCGAGACCACCTTGTATGCGGTGCGCGACCGTCACGGGTTCCGCCCGCTGGTGCTGGGTCGTCTGTCGAACGGCTGGGTCGTGGCCTCCGAACAGGCCGCGCTGGCCACGGTTGGTGCGACGTTTATTCGCGAGGTCGCACCCGGTGAGATATTGGCGATTGATCAGGACGGCGTCCGTTCGACGCGGTTCGCCCCGTCGCAATTGGCACGCTGTATTTTTGAATACGTCTACGTCGCCCGTCCCGATGCGGCAATTAATGGTCGCAGCGTCTACGAGTCCCGTCTAGAAATGGGCCGCCAGTTGGCGCGCGAAAATACGGCTGAGGCCGATGTCGTCATCCCGGTACCGGATTCTGGTACGCCGGCAGCCATCGGGTACGCCGAGGAGTCTGGCATTCCGTTTGGCACCGGGTTCGTCAAGAACTCCTATGTGGGCCGGACCTTTATCCAACCCTCACAAACGCTGCGGCAACTGGGCATCCGGCTCAAACTCAATGTGCAACCGTCGGTGGTGGCGGGCAAATCCGTCATCGTCGTCGACGACTCGATCGTGCGCGGCAATACCCAGCGTCAGGTGGTCGCGATGCTGCGAGCTGCCGGGGCACGGGAAGTGCACGTGAAAATCTCATCGCCGCCGGTGAAGTGGCCGTGTTTTTATGGCATTGACTTCGCCACGCGTGCCGAACTGATTGCCAATGGTGCCGGGATCGAAGAAATTCGGGCGCACGTCGAAGCCGATTCGCTGGCGTATATTTCGCTGGAAGGCACCATCGCCGCAACCGAACAGGACGCCGACACCCTGTGTACGGCGTGTTTTTCCGGCAACTATCCCACCGATGTACCGCAGCTGCACACAGACAGGAAGTAACGTGACTGACAAAGACATGCCCCAACCCATCACCTACGCCACCTCCGGGGTGGATGTGGAAGCCGGGGACGACGCGGTTGAACTGATGAAATCTGCGGTCACCGCGACCCATAGCAACCGGGTGTTGGGCGGCTTCGGCGGCTTCGCCGGGATGTGGGACGCGACCCCGCTGACCAGTTACCGCCGCCCCGTGCTGACCACTTCGACCGATGGAGTGGGGACGAAAGTCGCGATTGCCCAGGCCATGGACATTCATGACACCATCGGCCAGGACCTGGTGGGCATGGTGGTTGATGACATCGTCGTCGTCGGGGCCAAACCGTTGTTTATGACCGATTACATTGCCACCGGCAAGGTCGTACCCGAACGGATCGCCGATATCGTGCGCGGAATTGCCACCGGATGCAAACTGGCCGACACGGCCCTGATCGGGGGCGAAACCGCCGAGCACCCCGGACTGTTGGCACCGAATGAATACGATGTGGCCGGCGCGGTCACCGGGGTGGTCGAGGGCGCAAAAATTCTGGGCCCCGAACGCGTCCGCGAAGGTGATGTGGTCATCGCGATGGAGTCCTCGGGCGTGCACTCCAATGGCTATTCGCTGTTGCGCTCCATCGTCGCGGCTCAAGGCTGGAATTGGGACGATCACATCGACGACTTTGGGCGCACCCTGGGCGAAGAACTGCTGGAACCGACCCGGATCTATGCCCAAACCTGTCTGAATCTGGTGGACGAGCTCAACACGGACGACAATTTTGCAGTACGCGGGTTCTCGCACATCACCGGCGGGGGCCTAGCTGCGAATCTAGCCCGGGTGCTCCCCCAGGGCACCATGGCGACCATCGACCGCTCGACCTGGTCATTGCCCGCGGTGTTTTCGGTGCTGGCCGAGGCCGGCAACGTGCCCCAGGCAGACCTCGAACGCACGCTGAACCTGGGCGTTGGAATGGTCGCTGTGGTCGCCCCGGAATCCGCCAAGACTGCGTTGAAGTGGCTCAACAGCCGCGACATGCGCTCCTGGCAGATTGGCACCGTGGGAGCACTGACCGAGGACGCCGCAGATGCCGGCGACGACTTTATCCAAGGGGCCAAAGGGGTGGATGGCGGAGGCGTGCTGCTGCACGGATCCTACGCCCAGTAGTCCTAAGGTCTCTGCCCGAAGTAGGTTTCCCACCCTGCTGTCCTGGGCGCTTCACCTCAGCGACCGCATTGCGTATGCTGAACCCTGAGTGTGTTGGGTGACACGCTCCCTGCGATAAGGAGAAGCGATGTCTGAGCTCGTTGAAGTGTCCGTCCGAGATACCGTGGCCACCGTGACGCTGTGCAATCCTGCGAAAATGGGGGCCCTGTCGGTGAGGGCGATGCAACAGCTCAACGCCGCGATGACCGAGATCGGGGGTCGGCGAGACGTCCACGTCGTCGTGTTGGCTTCGCAGGGCAAGGTTTTTTCAGCCGGCCACGACCTCAGTGAGGTGCGCGGCGCCGACGAGGCGCAACAGCGTGAGATTTTCGATACCTGCACGGAGCTGATGCTCACGATCCAACGTATTGCCCAACCGGTCATTGCCCGGGTGCATGGGCTCGCGACCGCAGCGGGCTGTCAGCTGGTGGCAACCTGCGATCTGGCGGTCGCCAGCCAATCGGCCCGTTTTGCCACCCCGGGTGTGCGCATCGGCCTGTTTTGCTCCACCCCGATGGTCGCGTTGAGCCGTGCGGTGCCACAGAAGGTGGCCATGCGCATGTTACTGACCGGCGACCCCATCACCGCCGACGAAGCTGCCGCCGCCGGCTTGGTGTCTGATGTTGTGCCCGATGACGGGCTGGACGACGCGGTGTCGACGCTGGCCACACGTGTGGCGCAGGCGTCAGCTGCGACCGTTAGCCTCGGCAAGCGGGCATTTTATGACCAGCTCAATCTTCCCACCGCCGAGGCCTACGCCAAAATGTCAGAGGTCATGACGCGCAACGCCGTGATGGCCGATGCCCAAGAAGGGATCGGCGCGTTTTTGGACAAGCGTGAGCCGGTCTGGCAACATCACGATCAGTAGGGTCGCCTCCGGCACGCGAGCCTAGTCGGCCATATCGCGGAGCTCAGTTTTGCGAATCTTGCCCGTTGACGATCTCGGCAATTCGGTGATCGTATGGAACGCGTCGGGAACTTTGAACCCGGCCAGCGACGCGCGGCAGTGCTCGCGTAGCTCATCGGTTGACACTTCACCGTTGACCACCACATAGGCCACGGGGCGTTCACCCCACCGGTCATCTGCAACCCCGATTACCGCCGCATCGGAAACCGCAGGGTGGGCATGCAGCACTCCTTCTATTTCGATGGATGAAATGTTTTCCCCACCCGAGATGATGATGTCTTTGAGCCGATCCATCAGCTGAATGTATCCGTCCGGGTGTTGGACACCGATGTCTCCGGTGTGGAACCACCCGCCCGCAAATGCCTCGGCGGTGGCTTCTGGATTCTCGTGATATCCGGCCATCACCCCGTTGCCGCGAATGACGACTTCACCCTGAGATGTTCCGTCTGCGGGCAATTGTGCACCACTGGGGTCCACGATGGCGACCTGTGCATTTTGCAACATGGGTACACCCTGGCGGGCGAGTAACCGCGCCCGTTCGGTGCTGGTCAGTTCCGACCAGTGATCCTGTGGTTCATTAATCGTGGCCGGGCCGTAGGTTTCGGTCAGGCCATAAACATGCACCGGGATAATGCCCAAGCCTTCTAGCCCTTCAATGACCGAGGGCGGAGGTGCTGATGCTGCTGTTACCAAACGGACCGGGCGGTCCAGTGGTCGAGCACGTTCAGAGTCGATGATCGAGGCCGCGACAATCGGTGCACCACACAGGTGGGAGATGTTTTCGTGTTCAAAGGCATCCCAAATGGCATCCTGGCGGACCGCTCGAAGACACACGTGGGTGGAAGCGGTTGCGGTTGCACCCCACGTCATCGTCCATCCATTGCAGTGGAACATCGGCAGGGTCCAGAGATATTTGGACTCGCCGTTGAGCTGGTAGTGCTGAGCGTTTGCCTGAGCAGAAAGATAGGCACCACGGTGGGTGTAGAGCACGCCCTTTGGTGGGCCCGTGGTCCCGGAGGTGTAGTTCAAAGTGATAGCGGAAAGCTCATCGGCGATGTCGTAGGTGTAGGTGTTTTCGGCGGTCTGTTCTGGAGCTGCTGCGAGGAAATCGCTGTAGGTGGGCAGTTGATCCGTTGGGGATGGACCAAATTGCTCATCAACGAGTTCGATCACCGCTGGCGGGTTCTCTAAACCTGCCGCGGCATCGGCCACGACCGAGGCGACCTCGGAGTCCACAAAGACGATTTGCGTATCGGAATGTTCAAATATATAGCTAAATTCGCGTCCCGCCAGGCGTGGGTTCAGCGGGTTGAGGATCGCCCCGATCAGGGGCACGGCGTAGTGTGCAACGAGCATTTCAGGAATGTTTGGGGCAACAAAGCTCACGACCTGGCCGGGCTGAACTGAGCGCGCAAGCGTGCGAGCGAGTTTTTGCACCTCGTCTTCGAACTGCGCATACGTGCTGCGGCGATTCCCATATACGACAGCTTCTCGATCCGGAAAAGTTCCGGCAGTGCGACCTAAGAAGGCCAGGGGTGTCAGATTTTCGTAACTGGCCGCGGAAGATGGTGGTGCTGCTGGGCTAGATGGAGTCACGGTTCGCCTTTCCTTGCGTGGCCTGCTTCACAGGGGGTCTCGTTCAGTTTACCTAGACAGAGCGGGCGGCCCCGGATTGCCGCCGGTGTTTTACCACGTCCAAACAAGCCTAGCCAGAGTATCCACAGTTCTGGCAGTCATCGTCGACTTCTCCCCCATACCCACCCCAGCGCAGCGAGTGCCAAGCTCACCCGCGAGCATGGCGGTATTGATTTCAACGGAGGTGATATGCCTGACCGAAGCAGCACGACCCGCAGCACCAATTTGGTTGCCGAAACTCTGAGCCGACAGCAGAGCAGCCAGACAAAATCCCGTCCGAAATTTTCGGTCCGCCCACACAGCCATCGGCTCTTGGTCCCAACGAGCCTGACCACAGCGAAGAAAGGTTGTCACGACTTGAATACGCGCAGATTCGACAAGAAAACTCCGATCTCTCCGAGGTCGTGAGCGTGCGCGCAACCGCTGACCCTGGTCAAGGACCTGCGTACAAAAAGCCGCCGAACATTCCGAGGTGCTCACCGATATTCTCGGTGCGCCGGATCCGCCTGATCAACTAGCCGCCGACCCCGACCGGGCGTCCTCAGCCTGTAATGGCGACGCAGAATCCGACGACGTGCTGTCATCTCTTGTGCCTATGGGGTACCAACTCCTGCGGCCCGATTTAGATCTGATTGTAGAAATATCCTTGCGAGACTTAATCGGACCGCAATCACCTGCAAAAAGACGTGGCACGTGGTCTTCCAAGTACTCGGATACCTCAGAATTAGCCAAGGTTTTAGCTCAGCTCAAGCAGGAAGAACACGGGATCACCGTCCCAAGGGGATCACCCGGTAGCATCAAGATCGATTATGCACTCGCCCGACAGCAAGCGTGTCATCAACGGATCGTGCCGATCTTAGGCAGCGACCTAGCCTGCACCCATGTTTTCGTCTAACCATTCCAAGGCTTGTTTCACACCGGTGCGCCACCGAAAGGTTGCTCGTTCCTCGCCGCGGGTGGGGCCAAGATTAATGATGCCAATCGGTTTGCGAGCCCGATGCGCATCCAAAAGGATCCGATACCCACTCATCACCGCAAGAGAAGACCCAACCACAATCAAGGCACCCGACTCCAGCAGAAGCTCATTGATGGCTACCTTGCGCTGTTTCGGGACGATCTCACCGAAATACACCACGGTAGGTTTGAGCTTATCTGAGCCGCAGTTCAAGCAACGCACCATCGTAAATTCCTCGACCCAGTGCTGCGGTATGCGAGCATCGCCATCGGGATTAATATCAGCATGATCTACTTGCCATTGATCAGCTACGGCA
>CALBOC010000193.1 GCA_937896705.1 uncultured Micrococcaceae bacterium
GGCAGCATAACTGCCCAAGAGGCCGCCATCCCCGGCGACGAGGACCGTTCCGGATTGTGCTGGTAGTTCCGTCAAGTTTAATCCGGCAGGGGATGTCATCAAAATATTCTTTCTATATAACGCGGGCGGCCACCTTGTGGCAGCCGCCCTCGCATAAATGTTCGTGAAGCTAAAATCGAAGCTTAGGCAAATGGTTGTGACGCGGTATCGAGCTGTTGAACTTCGTCGGTAGAAAGTTCCAGGTCTGCAGCAGCCATCAGCGCTGGAAGCTGTGCTGGGTTCGAAGCCGATGCAACCGGAGCGGTCACACCCTTGGCCAGCAGCCAGGCCAGGGAGACGGTGGCTGGTTCTACTCCGTGAGCGTCAGCGATCTCAACGACGGCGTCCACAACTTTTAGCGCATCATCGGTGATGAGGTCTTCGGCGAAACCTTGACGGGCCTTGCCTTCGATGTCGGCTTTCGAACGGTATTTTCCGGTCAGTACCCCCGAAGCTAGCGCAAAGAATGGAAACACAGCGACTTCATATTCCTGGGCGATCGGGCCATAGCCTTGTTCGTAAGCTTTGCGATGCAGCAGGTTGTATTGTGGCTGTATTCCAACCGGTACCGTCAGGCCCTCGGCTTTGGCGGTTTCGAACCATTCGCGCATGCGTTCGGGCGAGTAATTCGATAGGCCCAGATGTTTGACTTTGCCGGACTCCACGAGGCTGTGGGCGTGACGCACCTGGTCAATGATGGCAACATTTTCGTCATCGTAGTGAGCGTAGTACAGGTCGAGATAATCGGTCTGGAGACGCTTGAGCGATGCTGTGAGTGCAGCTTCGACGTTTTCGGCGCTGAGACCCGGACGCGTTGGCAGTCCACCGACCTTGGACGCGATGATGACTTTGTTGCGGTTGCCGCGAGCGATCAGCCATTCACCGATGATCTTCTCGGACTCGCCACCTTCGTGGCCTTCGGCCCATACCGAGTACAAATCTGCGGTATCGATGAAGTTCCCGCCGGCTTCCACGAAGGCATCCAGCACAGCAAAGGATGCATCACGGTCTGATGTCCAGCCAAAGGTATTGCCGCCGAGGTTGAGCGGGTAGATGTCAAGATCGGTACGGGGGATGCGGGGCACATGAACTCCTTGAAACAATTTGGCGCAAGCCAAATAATGACTTGCAGTGAAAACTAACCTATCCCGGGTCAGTTGCCATAGCAAGTCATGTAAGCTGAGGGTATGACTGATGCATCTGAAACACGCTGGCTGAACAAGGAACAAGACTTTACCTGGCGAGCGGTGTGGTCGCTGATGACCTGGCTTCCAACCAAGCTCGACCAGCAGCTCCGCGAAGACACTGGATTGAGTCTCTATGAGTATTACGCGCTATCGCAAATCTCGGAAGCTCCAAATCGGTCCATTCGGCTTAGTGAGCTGGCTGGCATCACGAACATGACCCTGTCGCATCTGTCGCGCGTTATCTCTCGGATGATGAAAGCAGGCTGGGTCGAGCGCATTCCGGATCCCGAAGACGGCCGGTACACACTTGGCGTATTGACCGATGCGGGCTGGGATAAGGTCGAAGAAATGGCGCCGGGCCACGTCGAAGCGGTCCAGCAAGCCATTTTTGATCAACTCACCGACGAGCAAGCCCGGGCGCTTGGTGAGACTGCAGCCCGGGTGGCCGAAGCGGTCTCACCGCACGGTGAAGTGACTGGCCCACCAAAAGGTCGATAAAATCCGGCGGTCCTAGCGGTCCTGCCAGGCTTTTAGAAGTAACTGGTCAGAAGCCAATTGCGCCGCTGGATCCCAGATATTTCCGGTCACCATGACTTCATCCGCCTCGGTGTAGGCCACCACCGCGTCGAGCTGTTGTACGACCTCATCCGGGGTCCCATAAATCGTGGTCTGTAATGCCCTGTTGAGTCGCCGCCGCTGCTGGTCAGACAGATTCGAAAGATCGATTGTACCGGGGTCTTCTAATGGACCGAAAATACCGGTGCTGCGGGATTGCGTGAGTGCCCAAGCTTCGGATAACACCAACTGTTGGGCCGCGGTGGTGGATTCTGCCGTGGCAACATTGACCGAGGCGATAACGTGCGAGCGTTGACTGCGGGGCGTCGCCGACACGAATTGCTCACGGTAGTCTGCCGCCACGGGGGAGTGGTCCTCATGGGTTGTTAGCCCGCGGGTCACCGCCGGCCCGCCCAAGACCAGTCCCATACCCCGGGTTGCGGCAAATTCAGCTGAACCGCCCCCGGTGAGCACATGGAGTTCGGTGCGCGATTCGTCTAGCGGATACGCGGTGATGGCCGCGGTGCCATCGAGGTAGGCAATAATCTCATCAACATCATCGAAGAAGTGATCTTTGGCGTTTGCACTGTGACGCAGTGCCTCGCGGACGGGCTTCGTGAAACCGACGGATGCGC
Organism: uncultured Micrococcaceae bacterium; assembly: GCA_937896705.1. Classification (GTDB taxonomy): domain Bacteria; phylum Actinomycetota; class Actinomycetes; order Actinomycetales; family Micrococcaceae; genus Yaniella. Next base: position 2,417 of record CALBOC010000193.1, read on the forward strand.
CCAAGCCAGCATCGATGCGCGAACCATACAGGGCTTGCAGAGTGCCAATCTGTTCGGCGATCACGAGCGGTTGATGACTCGGGACCATGATGCCGCCGGTCCCTAGCCGAATGGTCGAGGTCGCTGAGGCCAGGTGAGCTAAAAATAGCGTTGGCGTCGAACCGACAATGCCGGGCACCGAGTGGTGTTCAGCCACCCAGAATCGCCGGTATCCCAAAGCCTCGGCGGCCTGAGCTCGCGTCGTGACTTCTTGCAGAATGATCGAAGCATCGACGGAGTTGCCATCAACCAGGCGGGTGTTGGCGCGGTCAAGGATCGATAGTGGAACAGCACTCATGGTCCCAGCTCACCACATGCAACTGGGTGGCGCTAATAGGTACGCGACCAGAGGTTAATGTTGCTGCACCGCTAAGACGACGACACCAGATTCAAATAGACCATCATGCAGTTGATCAAGATTGGTGATCTCATGGACGGGCAGGCCGTAGTACCGAGCCATTTCGACCACGGGTGCCTCTTGTTGGAAGACCACCAGTGCACCGCGTTGCAAGTTTGAAACGGCAGTTCGGAAATCGGCCAACGAATCCATGAGCCCTGATTCGTGCGTGACCACCGTGATCATGCGGTCCTGACGGGCGAGGGATGCGCCCATGCCGGCGACCACCGCGCCACTGGGGAAAAACACGTACCCTTCGTGGTCCATCACCCGCAGATAATTGGTGGCGTATCCGGCTTGTGCTGAGTGGTCAACCACGACTGTGCGCTGCACGGGGAGGACCTCTTCGAGGCGGGCCAAAAAAGCACGCGGATCAACAGTATCTTCTCGCAACTGGTGCTCGGGGATGGGCCGCGAGTTCCAGTACTTGGTCTCTAAACGTTTGCGGGTTTGCTCAGTGCGGTAACCGACCTTCGATTCGCTCAGGAGCTTACTGACCTCAAGGTCAAGGACAGTTGCCACCGCTTGTGCGTCAGCGATCAGTGATTGCGACACCGGCAAGAAACGGCCCACGGCCCAGGGGGACGTATCGACCTGGATAAGGACCGCGTTCGGATCGATGAGTTTGCCTTCGCGGGTGGTCCAGTCATCTAATGCACAGCCAAACGAGACGATAACATCGGCGCCTCGTGCTAGTTCAGCGGTAGAGGGCGTAGCAATTTTACCCAACAGGCCGATATTGTACGGCTGGTCTTCGAAGAGCCCGTGCGCCCCGGCAGAAGTGGCCAGCAGCGCACCAGTGGTGTCGGCCAATTCAACCATGGCCGACTTGGCATGGCGGGCCCCACGGCCGGCAATGATCAGCGGCCAGCGCGCCTGCGCTAAAGATTTAGCAGCCCGTACGACCTGCGACGTTTGCGGGACTGCTCCGGTCCGGGGCGCAGCAAATTCTGGTTCCGCTTCGTCAGTGATCTCCGTGTGGAGATTTTCCGGATCCACCAGCAACACTGAAGGCAGCTGTTTATTGAGCCCCTCGATTACATCAACCATGGCTTGGGAAACATTTTCTGCTTCGCCGGCCGGTACAGCAACGGCGCCAATGCCGGTTATCAGCCCTGCCCAGTTCGCGTGCACCCCATTGAACTTCTCATCGGGTTCAATCAGGATCACGACCATCGACAGCTTATCTCGCACTGCTTGACCGATGGTTTCCAAGGTGGACAGAAAATCTTGGGAAGCATCAAGAACCACTGCAGCGGGCGGACCGCCGGCTTGCCGATATCCGGCGGCAGCCATGACCGCCCCGTCGGCGGTACCCGTGTTGACGACCTTGTAGTGGATCTCGGTCACTCCATCAGCCGTGGCGATAT
>CALBOC010000194.1 GCA_937896705.1 uncultured Micrococcaceae bacterium
TACGGTGGACGCTGGATGCCAGAATCGCTCATGGCCGCGTTACAAGAAGTCGAACAGACCTTCCGGACCGCCGTCGACGATCCGGCATTCGTCGAAGAGCTCCACGACCTGTACGCCAATTACGTCAACCGGCCCTCACTGCTCACCGAGGTCCCTCGATTTGCGCAGGCCTATCCTGGGGTTCGCATCTTCTTGAAGCGCGAAGACCTCAATCACACCGGTTCGCACAAGATCAATAACGTCATCGGTCAGGCGCTACTGGCCAAGCGAATGGGTAAAACGCGATTGATCGCGGAAACCGGTGCGGGCCAGCACGGTGTGGCGACCGCTACCGCGGCAGCCCTGTTCGGGATGGAGTGCACCGTGTACATGGGCGAGGCCGATACCAAACGTCAGGCCCTTAACGTCGCCCGGATGGAATTGCTCGGGGCCGAAGTCAAGGCCGTGGCCATTGGTGCTCGGACCCTCAAGGACGCGATCAACGAAGCTCTGCGTGACTGGGTGGCTTCGGTTGAAAACACCCACTACTTACTGGGCACCGTCACCGGTCCGTCGCCCTTCCCAGAGATGGTGCGGTACTTCCACCAGGTCATCGGCGAAGAAGCTCGCGAGCAGTCGCAGGCGCAATTTGGCAAACTTCCCGACGCTGTGGTGGCCTGCGTCGGTGGGGGCTCCAACGCAATCGGGATCTTCCACGCTTTTCTTGATGACGCCGATGTGGCACTGTACGGCATGGAAGCCGGTGGGGCCGGCGTTGAAACCGGCAAACACGCCGCACCAATCACCTTGGGCCGAGTCGGAGTACTGCACGGGGCTCGAACCTATCTGATGCAGGACGAAGACGGTCAGACCATCGACTCTCACTCGGTCTCGGCCGGGCTGGACTACCCGGGCGTTGGCCCTGAACACGCCTACTTACACGACACCGGGCGGGTAAACTACCAGCCGGTCTCCGATGCCGAAGCGATGAACGCCTTCCAATTGCTTAGCCGATCCGAAGGCATCATGCCCGCCATCGAATCTGCCCACGCCCTGGCGGGCGCACAGCGTCTCGCTGAACAGTGGGTTAAAGAGGGCGTCGTCAATGCTGAGACCCCAGAAGCCGAACAAAAGGTCATCGTCGTCAGCCTCTCGGGGCGCGGTGACAAAGACGTCAGTACCGCCGCCACCTGGTTCGGTATGGTCCCAGAAGATCTCACCGAGCTTGGAGAATAACCCCATGACACAACAGCAGATTCGCTCGCTGAGCGCCGAAAAAATTGAACAGGCCCGTGCCGAGGGCCGCACCGCATTCATCGGCTACCTACCCGCCGGGTACCCCACTATCGAAGAATCGATCGAAGCCGCGGTCCAGTTGGGCAATAACGGGGCCGACATTATCGAAATCGGCCTACCGTACTCGGACCCTGTGATGGATGGAGAAGTCATCCAAAAAGCTACCGCCCAGGCCCTGCAAAACGGCTTTCGGGTGGCCGATGTGTTTCACATCGTCAAAGAAGTGACCTCCCGCACCGACGCCGCCGTGGTGATTATGACGTACTGGAACCTCGTCGCGCAGATGGGTGTCGATGAGTTCTCCCGGCGGTTCGCCGAAGCCGGCGGTGCCGGACTCGTCACCCCGGACCTGGTGCCAGAAGAGGCCGGTGAATGGTTTGAAGCCTCAGACAAATACGGCCTCGACCGGATCTTTTTGACCGCTCCGTCCTCACCCGATGAGCGCGTGAAACTCACCGTCGACTCTTCTCGTGGCTTCGTCTATGCGGTATCCATCATGGGCATTACCGGTGCCCGAATCGCCGTCTCCGATGCTGCCGAACGCGTCGTCCAACGCGCGCACGCCGCCGGCGCCCCCCGCGTGTGTGTGGGCCTAGGAATATCCGAGCCCGACCACGTCGCCGAGATTGGCAGCTATGCCGACGGTGCCATCGTCGGAACCGCTTTGGTCACCGCGCTGCGTGATGGCGGTCCGGAAGCCGTCGGTGACATCACCCGACGACTCGTCACCGGCGCACACAAAGCTTAACTAGCCCGCGAACCGAAGGACAGGCCCACCCGTTATGCAGCTCGCGACGCTGATCGCATCGATCCCGCCACCCCCCACGGATGGCTTCGAGATCGGACCGGTCAAGATCCACCTCTACGCGCTGTGCATTATCGCCGGTGGAATCCTGGCGTTCTGGTTGGGTGGCAAACGCTGGGCCGC
>CALBOC010000195.1 GCA_937896705.1 uncultured Micrococcaceae bacterium
AGGAAGTCAACAAGTTCGGTAGCAGCGGTCTCGCCGGAGACCTTGACGCCGGCCTCTTTGGGCGGGCGCTCGGCGGCAGAGACCATTACGTTGCGCACATAGGCGGCATCCGGTCCGGCAGACAGCCCCAGATCGGCAAGCGACATGGTCGCGATCTCTTTTTTCTTGGCCTCACGAATCGCTTTGAAGTTCGGCAGTTTCGGTTCGCCGGCTTTTTCGGTCAGGGAGACCACCGCTGGAGTGGTGGCTGACAGTGTGATCTGCTCGGTCTCGGTGTTGGTGACACCGGTGATCGTCCCGTCGGTGATGTCCAGTGAGTCCGCGCCCACGATATGGGGCCGACCCAGAATCTCCGCGATCATCGCCGGCACCATCGCGCCACGACCATCGGTGGACTCAGCACCGGACAGAATCAGATCGGCGTCTTTGGCCGCTGCAGCCAACACGCGGGCCGTTTGGACCATATCCGAACCAGCCAGGGCGTCATCGACCACATGGATCGCACTATCAGCCGCCAGTGCCAGTACCTTGCGGATCGCTTTATCCGCGTCAGCAGGACCCATGGTCACCGCCACCACCTCGGTCGCCGTACCGTCTTTTTTCAGATCAGCCGCGACAGCACACACGCGCTCATCGATTTCATCCACGACATTTTCGGATTTGTCCCGAGCCAACAGGCCGGTATCCAACGCGATATGGCGTTTTTCATAGGTGTCAGGCACCTGCTTCACTAGCAATACGACTTTCATGTCCACCTCAATAGTGATGACGTTCACTCAGACTATATTTTTGTACAATATACCGTACAATCTAGTTGCCCAATAGAGTCCGAAGGTTACAGAAGCTGTGACCTCAGACACGATACCGTAAAAAGGTAGAGCCTTATGTCGACAGCCGATCTGAACGCCGATTTGACCGCCAAGGCCCGCATTCGTCAGGTAGCCCTAGAGCTCTTTGCGCTCAACGGCGCCGATGCCACCTCAATGCGTGCCATCTCGTCACGCGCTGGCGTCACCGTGGGTTTGATCACGCACCATTTCGGCACCAAGGCAGGGCTGATCCAGGCCGTGGAAGACGATTTGCTCAACGGCATTCAAAAAGCCATCGAGTATAAAGACACCGACGCCACCGCCGACGGAGTCGTCAAAAAGCTTGATCAACGGTTGATGGACCATATCGACGCCAACCCGCTGGTGGCCGCCTACTTGCGCCGCATGATGCTCATCGAGGGCAATGGGGAAGGGTCGGATATCACCGAGCGGTTCACGCGCATGGCGTTACGTCAGATTAAGGACCTGCGGCGTCACGGGATTGCCTCGACCGCTCGCGAGGCAGAAGACCAGGTTATGCAAGTCATGCTGGTCCAACTGGGTCAAGTCCTGATGCAACCCTTCGTCGACCAGATCGCCGGCTACTTGCACCGCGACCCGGAACACTATCGACTCAGCTTGCGCAAAACCAAGCACTAAGGTCTACAACATCGTCTTCAGCATCTCGGGTCTGACCACGGGTTTTGATCGCGCAGGATTAAACACGGTGGAAACCACTGCGGCTAAGCGGCCGGCTGGCCCACAATGGGTTTACCTACACCTCCGCACTGCGGAGCATTGTCGAAGGAGCTGAAACCGATCATGAAACTGTCACCAGAATCCGAAGCCGTCGTGAAAGAAACCGCCGGTGTTGTCGCCGAGATCGCCGATGACGCCACCGCACTGTTTTACCGCGATATGTTCGCGGCCCACCCGGAACTCCTCAATGTTTTCAACCAGGCCAACCAGGCCATCGGTGAGCAACCCAAAGCGTTAGCGGCCTCCGTGGTGGCTTTCGCGGTCCATCTGATCGACCCGGATGCTCCCGACTTCACCCCGGTCATGCAACGGATCGCCCACAAACACGTCTCTCTGGGCATCACCGCCTCGCAGTATCTGATCGTTGGGCGGTATCTGCTGGGCGCGGTAGCAAAAGTTCTCGGCGATGCGGCAACCCCCGAGATTGCGGCCGCTTGGGATGAGGTCTACTGGTTGTTTGCCACCGCCTTGATTGCCGAAGAGGGCAAGCTCTACGCCCTGGCCGACACGGATCCAGAGGAACCTTACCGACCCTATCGGGTGGTTGAACGGTTCGAAGAATCCGACGAGATCTTCTCGCTGCTGCTGGCCCCGTTGTCCGGTCAGGTGCCCAGCCACTACACCGGCCAGTATGTCTCGATCGCGGTGGATCTGCCCGACGGGTATCGCCAGCCCCGGCAGTATACGATCTCTTCGGGTCCGCGCGGTGATTCACTGCGAGTGACCATCAAACGTGTCCGCGGTATCAATGGCGCACCCGATGGCCGGGTGTCGGGCTGGCTCCACGAGCATGCCACCCCCGGGACCGTGCTGAATGTGTCCCAACCGGCCGGGGATGTGATCCTGCAGGATTCCGAGAAGCCGCTGGTACTGGTCTCGGCCGGGATTGGCATCACGCCGGTAGCAGCAATTATGGAGGACCTGTCCCGCCGGCAACCAGATCGCACGGTACGGTTGTTCCACGCTGATAAAACCCACGCGCACCATGCGCTCTATGACGGGTTGCGCCGCCAGGTGCTGGCGATGTCGGACGCTCGGGCCCAAAACTGGTACGAAGAAGGCGCCGAAGAAGCTCCGACCCTGCACCCAGCACGCCCCGGGTTCATGGACCTGTCGGATGTTGAGATTCCAGCCGATGCCGAAGTGTTCATGTGCGGTCCCCTACCGTTCATGCAGATCGCCCGGAAAACCCTGATGGACCAGGGCGTGCCGTCCGAGTCGATCCACTACGAGGTCTTCGGCCCCGACATGTGGGCCCAACGCCCGGCCTAAACCGGACAGGCGGTAGCTTGATCTTTGATCTTGGCCCGTTGCTGGGCCTCGAGTGCAAAATCTGCCAGCTCGGCGTCGGTGCGGTTCGCATCGATGCCGAGCTGTTCTGCTGGTTCAGCCTTGTCGTCGGTGCCAAGCACCAGCAAGCAACTGTGTGCGGTGGTAAAAGGATGGAGACGACGCAGCTTGAGCGGCCCGTCCACCTGGTCGAGTTGTTGGCGCACGAGTTTGGCGTGCACCGAGCACACCACCGGGCGTTCATC
>CALBOC010000196.1 GCA_937896705.1 uncultured Micrococcaceae bacterium
GGGACATGATAAGGGAAAACAAGTGTCCTGTGGACAACCCCACGAAGCCCTCTGAACCTGTGGAAAAGCCGCCTCAGAACTCAGATATGCACCAGCAATCAGCGTCGACGAAGAAGGTTGCTGAACTGCCGTATAAAGCAAGGATGCATCAGAGTGATGTGAAGTATCTCATCGTCGACCATTGAACTTTATTTTGTAGGATGCCGATAGTTGAGCGCAGAAAATGAAGCATCATATCGTTGCAAGCGAGCCGAAGTGGAGAGGCCCTCCGGTGCGCAACTCCCGGATCATTAATGGATCAGGAATGATCACTACTTTTTCGTCGCTGAAAATCGAAATGTTGCGGATTCTCTAGATCCTCGCCTGGAATACTTCTAATGTGGTGGATGGCAGGGACACATCGTGTCCTGAACACACCTCTAGTAAGAATGGGATTGGCATGGCAGATTTGCTACCCGAACATCCAGATTTTCTGTGGCGGAACCCGCGTCTCAAGTCCTCGTATGACGTCGTCATCGTCGGCGCCGGTGGCCACGGACTGGCCACCGCTTATTATTTAGCCAAGGAACACGGCATCACCAACGTCGCCGTGATCGACAAAGGTTGGTTGGGCGGGGGCAACATGGCTCGCAACACCACCATTATCCGCTCAAACTACATGCTTGACCGATCCACGCGCTTCTTCGACCGGTCTTTACAAATGTGGGAAGGCCTCGATGAGGAACTCGAATACGATTTCTTATTCTCTCAACGTGGCCTCATCACCCTGGCCCACACCGACGCTGAAGTACGGGAATCCATCCGACGAGTGGAATCCAACCGACTCAACGGCACCGATGCCGAATGGCTAGAGCCAGAAGACGTCAAAGAATTGCTGCCGATCGTCAACATTTCGCAAGACATCCGTCACCCGGTCATGGGGGCCACGCACCAGCCGCGAGCCGCAATCGCTAAACACGATCACGTGGCCTGGGCCTATGCCCGCAAAGCCTCCGCGATGGGCGTGGACATCATCCAAAACACCGAAGTTACCGGATTCATCAAAGACGGTGACAAGGTCATCGGTGTCGAAACCACCCGAGGCAACATTGCGACCGAAAAAGTCGGGATCGCCGTTGCGGGGCACTCCTCCCTGCTGGCCGAAAAAGCCGGATTCAAGGTTCCCATTCAGTCCCGCACGCTCCAGGCGTTGGTATCAGAACTGTTTGAGCCGGTACACCCGACGATTCTGACGTCCCACCACATTCACGTCTACGTGTCGCAAGCACATAAGGGTGAACTGGTCATGGGAGCCAACACCGATCCCTACACCGCTTACGGGGCACGCGGTGGTTTCCACACCATCGAACGCCAACTGGCCGCCGCGGTAG
>CALBOC010000197.1 GCA_937896705.1 uncultured Micrococcaceae bacterium
GTGCCTCCGATGGGACTCGAACCCATAACACAGCGATTTTAAGTCGCTTGCCTCTACCTATTGGGCTACGGAGGCTGGAACATTTAGAGTTTAGCGCATTAAGTAGACGTGGTCATACTTTGCGAACTCGTATTCCAGGAAGTGTCACGGTCCGCCAGGTGTTTTAGCGGACCGTGACGTTCTAACAATTGAACTTAGGCGTCCGCGGAGGCTTTTCTGTCCATCCGGTTTGGCAGTCGTTCGACTCCAGCTGCTTCGCGGAACGCGTTGTGTGGTGTTTCAAGCTCTTTCAACTGGGTGGTGTCTTTACCCCAGATGAGTTCGTTAACCCAACCACCCAGTACGCGTGCGCTGCGCTCCCAGGTTGGCAGGGCGTAGTTGTGATAGGCGCGGTGTGCAAACCATGCGGCAACACCGGATAGTTCGATGCCCAGTGGGTTCCCGACACCTTTTCCAACACCCATACCGGCTACTGCGCCGAGGGACTTGTGGTAGTACTCTTCGACAGCGCCTTCACCGAAGCGCACGGCCATGAGGTTGTCAGCGAGACGTTCTGCCTGACGACCTGCGTGCTGCGCGTTTGGTACACAAAAACCACCTGGACCGTCACCGGTGAGGTCTGGGACAGCAGCAACGTCGCCGGCGGCCCATGCACCTTCCAGGACACCGCTTTCACCGTCGGAAATCTGCAGAGTCGGGGTGACTTCGATGCGGCCGCGGTCTTCGACGGGGAAATCGGTGGATTTGGCGACTTTGTTGGCCGCAACGCCTGCGGTCCAAACCAGGGTGTCGGCGTAGAAGGAACCGGCATCGGACTGGTCAGACATGTTGACCAGTTTGAGGTGGTTATCAACTGCTGAACCAAGTGAAGTATTCAGCAGAACTTCGATACCGCGAGCACGGAATGCTTCGACAACTTCAACGGCCTGCTCTTCGCTGACTTCTGGCATGATGCGATCCATGGCTTCGATCAGCACGATGCGAGCATCCGACTGTGCCAGGCGTGGGTTCTTAGAGATCGCGGTGCGAACCAGGTCTTCGATTTCACCGATGAGTTCTGCACCGGCGAAGCCACCACCAACCACTACGAAGGTCAGTGCACGACGACGATCGTCTGCATCGGTCATCAAGGCTGCCGATTCGATGCGCTCCAAGATTTGGTTGCGGATCGTGACGGCTTCTTCGATGCGTTTCAGACCGATAGCTGCCTCGCCCAGCCCGTCAATTGGGAAGGTACGGGAGTCGGCACCAGCGGTCATGACGATGTCTTGGTATGGCAGTTCGAAGGTGTTGCCTTCTGGACCTTCAACGACCGCGGTCTTTTCGGCGTGTCGGACTTCAACGATCTTGCCTTGGACAACTTCAGACTGACGCAGGTGCGTGCGCAGATCGACCAGCGCATGGCGTGCTTCGATCGAGCCGCCGACAACTTCTGGCAGGAACGGCTGGTAAGTCAAATAGGAGTTTGGTTCGACAACGGTGACGATCCCGCCACGGTCGCGAATCTTTTTCTGGAGGCGCTTGGCCACCTTGAAACCGGCGTAACCGCCGCCCACGACGAGCACGCGTGGTTTTGGAGATAAATGAGGAGTAATAGCCATATGTTCTACCTTAGTTGGCTTGAGCCGACTTTGTGAAGTTTTTACCAAAGTCACGAGGATTGGCGATTTTTCGCCTGTTTTCGGAGCAAAATCAGAGCGGTTGCAATAGCTGCAAGCAGCAGGATCGTGGCGGTAATCACGACAAGGGGTTGCAATACTTCCGGTTGTTTTTCTCGTTGCGCAGCCTGGGGAACTTCGGTTGGGTATTCGATAGAGCCGGCGACTTCGCGGCCTTCATCCTCGGGTTGGGTTTCTTGGAGTTCGCCCCGGCGATGCAAGGTGATCCAGTCGGCGATCGAACCCATCGGATTGGCACTAACGGGTGGCACATCGGCGGTAACTGCTGCGGCCGCATCCACGATGCCACGCCCGTAGAGGTGGTCTTGGCCCGCGTCTCCAGAATCCTGTGCGGTTTCTAAGATCTGGTTGATGACTTGATGCGCTGACATGGACGGATCGTCGGCTCGAATTAGCGCAGCAAGCCCTGAAATAAGTGGCGCTGCCCCTGAAGTTCCCGACCAGTGGGTGTAACTGTCATTCGGGAGGGCTCCGATGAGCGGATCGGCCGGAGCGGCCACACCGATCGTGATGCCTTGGGTTGAGGCATCCCAGGATGCCCCGCCGTTTTGATCCAATCCAGCCACGGTCAGCACACCCGGGATGGTGGCCGGTGCGCCGACGATATCTGATCCAGAAGCACGGTTGCCGGCGGCTGCCACGACAACCACGTCGTTTTGTTCGGCGTGTAAGAAAGCCTCGTCCCAGGACTCGGGCCATTCTTGCTCCGAGGATGCCAGTGAGATGTTGATGACATCGGCGCCCTGGTTGATTAGCCAATGCATGCCATCGGCAATTTGCTCGTCGACCGAGGGGACGTCCGGGGCAGAATCATCGAGCAGGACCGAAACCGACAGGATGTCGGCCTTGGGTGCGGTGCCGAGGATGCCGTCGGTGCCGAACTCATCGATCGGCGCAGCTTCGACTTCTTCCTCAGGTTCTTCTTCCTCGTTGTCGGACTCATCCTCATCTGAGTCCTCATCCGAATTTTCGTCGTCCTCGTCTTCTTCTTGTTCGGGTGGGTCGCCGTGACCGTGCCCGGCGAGCAAAGAGGCGACCATGGTGCCGTGGTTCGGGTCGGGTCCCATGGGTGTAGTGCCATCTGCGTTACCGGTGCCAGAAGCGTCGTAGCCGCCAACAATCTGGCCGCTCAGATCCTGGTGGGAGCCATCAATGCCGGTGTCGATAACACCGACGGTCACACCCTCCCCCATGCTGGTTTCCCAGGCTTCGGTGAAGCCATAGTCTTCCAGCCAGTACTGTTCATCGCGCCAACTATCAGCGGCGGCCGGGGTGGCAAGCAGGATGGTGAGGGCAATGCCGGCGAATCCGGCCACTACCTTTTTGTACATTATTACCTCAGCAGGGACAGTGCGATGCCGTCCAAGATGTCTTTCTCGCTGGTGATGGCAGTAGTGACCGCGTTGTCCGTCGCGGTGCGAATATGTTCTAGAATCTGGGCCCAAATAATTGCCCCGGCGCCGATGACGTCCGCCCTGCCTTCGTGCATGTAACCCAGCTCAAGGCGTTCGGCCTTGGTCTGGCCGATCAACTTCTTGGCGGCGGTGAGGATCTCGTCGACGCTCAGCTCGGTGCCGTGGATGGCGTCAGAATCATAGGCTGGCAGCTCAAGGGCTGCGGCGGTAATGGTGGTGATCGTCCCGGCGACGCCGACCACTGCATCAATTGAGTTGAAGTCGAAGGCTGCTGGATCCAGCTCGTCCAGGTAGGTCGCCAGATCGTCTTGGGCAGCACGAATTTGTGCCTCGGCCGGTGGATTGCTGAGCTGGTGCCGTTCCTGGAATCGCACGCAACCAACGTCCATGGAGGTCTGAGCCTGGATAGTCGATTCGCCCGTGTCAGGGTCAATTGTGCCGATGACGATTTCGGTTGATCCCCCACCGACATCCACGACAGCCACGCGCACCGGACGATCCCAACGGGAGGTATCCAGCGCGGAGGCAGCACCGGCAAAGGTCAATTCTGCTTCGACATCTCCTGAGACGACCTCTGGAGTGACGTGGAGGCGCTGGCGGATCCCGGTGACAAACGCATCACGGTTGGAGACATCACGGGAAGCCGAAGTCGCAATGAATCTGGTGGGGTGTGCCCCATGGCGGGTGATTTCGCGAGCATAGTCGTGCACGGCTGCAAAGGTCCGTTCCAGGGCTGCTGGTGCGAACTCCCCGGTTTCATCGACTCCTTCGCCGAGGCGGACGATGCGCATATCGCGGTGGAGTTCTTCGACCCCGTTTTCGCCAAGTTGTGCGATCAGCAACCTCACCGAGTTGGTGCCGGCGTCGATGGCAGCCACCGGTCCAGCACCCGGGTCGGCGTATTGGATCGGGTTGGTCCGGCCTTGGCGACGCAGGCGGCGGGTGTGGCGTGACAGGTCCTTTTGGGGTGGATCCCCTGCGGTATCCCAGGCACCTTCGCACCGGCAGACGGTTGGGTCGAAGTCATGACGCATTAACTCCAGAGCCTCATCCCCCAGCGGGTTGGCACCTGGGCCTTCAGCCAGGGAATGGCCAACCAGAACATGGATGCATTTGACCCGCTCGGGCATGCCACCTGCGGTTACACCCGAAATTTCTGGGACCGGGCCGACCCCGGAGAGTTCCCCGATGCGAGCTCGGGCGCTGAGATAATTTTCATGGGCCTGCCGATAGGAAGCAGCGAGTGCTTCGTCCTCGGTCAGGCGCTGGGTCATGTCTTCCATGACCCCGGCATTTTCTAACCGGGACGCTGCCGCTGTCGCGTGCGGGTGGGTGAGGTAAAACGTGGTGGGAAACGGGATCCCATTGCTCAATCTGGGTGCGGTGGTGGCCACCAGTGGGTTGCCACAGACGCAGCGGGCCCCGATTTCAACGACGTCGCGCACCGGGCGGCCGAGTTGCCGCGAGAGTGTATCGAGGTCTTGAGCGGTTGGTTCTTTGGTCACGTGTTTCCTATTCCTGACCGGAGTGTAATACTGAGCCCCAGAGGCGATCTGCCCAGCCCAATTCGATGTCTTCCTCGATGGCGGCCAGGTTGGGTTCTGGTTCGGTCGGTTCTTCTTCGCCGCCGATCACCAGATATTTACGTTCCCCGGGCATCACCATGTTAAACCGTTCCCGAGCCTGCTGTTGCACATAGGCCGGATCTTCCCAGCGTTCCAATTGGCTTTGCAGCTCTTGTTCGCGTTCCTCTTCTTGCTCCAATTGCTGACGGGCCTGAGTGATATCGGCTTGCTGCTCGAGTAACAGCTGCAGTGGCTGCGCCATAATCAACGCTGCGATAAAGAACACCGCCAGCAACGCGACGGTGCGTCCCGAGAACTGGCGAGCCGGTTCCGGATCGTTTTCAAAACTGGTGGCACGCTCGGCGCGCTCCCAGATGTCCCGGTCAATCCGCTTGGATTTGGGCCGCTTCGATTTCTTTTGCGCCTTTTTAGCTGTCTCGAGAAGGCGTTCCCGCATTTTCGAGCGCGGAGCAGGTGCGACCTCTTCTTCTGCCGGTTCGGGTTCTTCGTCGTGATGCCTAGCAGGCTGAGATTCTTGAGAGCTTTTGCTGGAGATTTTGGTGACGGGTGCCGGGTCTTCGAGGATGATCGCGTCCTCGTCCTCGTGTTGCGTTTCATTGGACGGAGTCGCGGGCTGGACCCTCTTAGGCATGCGGGGTTTCTTCGGCACCGTGGTGTCACCTCCCGGGTGGCTAGCTCTTGGTCTGTCTAGTGTACTGGCCAGACAGCAGTCATGGGCTATCGCCAACACGGCTGGGAGGCCAATTGTCAGATAATCTCCAGGTTCACCGAAGTGTTCTGACGCATCAACACCGCGACCGAGTGCGGCCGCGGTGTTGGAGCGTGTGGTTTTAGCGTGCTAGGCGTGGGAAGGCTGCTGCGCCAGCGTAGCGGGCGCTGTCGTGCAGTTCTTCCTCAATGCGCAGCAACTGGTTGTATTTGGCAACCCGGTCGGAACGTGCCGGTGCACCGGTCTTAATCTGTCCGGCGTTGGTGGCCACCGCCAGATCAGCAATGAACGTGTCTTCGGTTTCACCCGAGCGGTGCGAGATGACGCACGCAAAGGTGTTGGTCTGTGCCAGGCGAATGGTTTCGAAGGTTTCGGTCATGGTACCGATCTGGTTGACCTTGACCAGCACCGAGTTGCCGGCTTTTTCATCGATACCGCGCTGCAAACGCTCCACGTTGGTCACATAGAGGTCATCGCCGACCAGCTGGACGCTGTCACCAAGACGCGCGGTCAGATCGGTCCAGCCGGCCCAGTCTTGTTCGTCCAGGGGATCTTCGATCGAGATGATTGGGAAGTCTTCCACCAATTGCGCGTAGTAGTCGATCATGGCGGCAGCGTCGCGCTGTTCGCCTTCAAAAGTGTAGGAGCCGTCGTTGTAGAACTCTGAGGAAGCGACGTCGAGACCCAGTGCGATTTCCTCGCCTACCGTGTAGCCGGCTTTTTCGATGGCTTCAACGATGACTTCTAGCGCCTGTCGGTTGGAATCTAGGTCCGGGGCGAAACCGCCTTCGTCACCCAGCCCGGTGCCCAGGCCTTTTTCCTGGAGCACGGCTTTGAGGTTGTGGTAGACCTCGGTCCCCCAGCGCAGCGCTTCGGCGAAGGTCGCGGCGCCAATTGGCAGGACCATGAATTCTTGAATATCGACGTTAGTGTCGGCGTGGGCGCCGCCGTTGAGGATGTTCATCATCGGGACCGGCAAGATGTGTGCGTTGGACCCGCCAAGGTATTTGAACAACGGCTGATCCGAGGAGGCTGCACCGGCGTTGGCCACGGCCATGGAGACGCCAAGAATAGCGTTGGCGCCGAGCTTGGATTTGTTCTCGGTGCCGTCGAGATCCAGCAATAGCTGGTCAACATCACGCTGTGAGGTCGCATCGACGCCGTAGAGTACATCGGCGATTTCGCCGTTGACGGCATCGATCGCGCCGGTCACGCCTTTGCCCAAGTAGCGGTCCTTGTCGCCGTCGCGACGTTCGACTGCTTCGAACTCTCCGGTTGAGGCACCTGAGGGAACGGCTGCGCGTCCCAGTGAGCCATCGGTTAGCAGCACTTCAACTTCAACGGTTGGGTTGCCGCGAGAGTCCAAAATTTCACGAGCATGAATGGCGTCGATAAATGCCATGAGTGCAATCTCCTTGGAAGAATGTATGGTCACCGGTGAGGTGACTGTGACAAACAGTCACGCCCTAGTCTAACGATCCACGGGCGCCATCCAGACAAATCCTTCTATGATGGCGCCCATGCTGAGCAGACCGGTTAAACCTGAACAATACCCATCAGAATGGCCACGAACAGGAGCGCGATACTAAAGCCCCACATAATGAGAAAGGAGTACCGGATGTGTTTGCCAATGTCGGCTTCAGCCAGCCCCATGGCCAACCAAACAGCCGGTGCGAATGGGCTCACAAAGGTACCAATGACGTTGCCGATCACCAGTGCGTATGCCGTGGAGGTGGCCGCTACCCCGAACTGGCTTGCAGTTGCCTCAACCACGGGCAATACGGAGAAGTAGTACGCATCGGTGGAGGTCAGCATATCCAGCGGAACCCCGAGCACGCCGACAATCACGTGCAGGTATTGGCCTACGGTGTCGGGGATGATCTGCAGCAGGGACAACGCGACGCTTTCCAGCATGCCCGATTGGTTGAGCACACCCAAAAAGACTGCGGCAGCAATAATGACGGCTGCCATCATGAGTGCATTGGGCGCGTGGGCTTTCATGCGGTCAATTTGTAGCTTGGCCGAGTTGAAGTTCAGTGGTAGCAACACGGCAACGCCTAAGACGAAGCTCA
>CALBOC010000198.1 GCA_937896705.1 uncultured Micrococcaceae bacterium
TGCATACGTGGGCGGTGTGACTTTTATTCTAACGCGAGTCAGTCTTGCTCGCGTGATTGTCTCAATGAAGCTGACGGCCGAAAGGTGGTGACACTCTCCATGTGATACGTGTCGGGGAAGAGATCGTAGATCGTTGACTGTTCAATCTCCCAGCCGTGTTCTACCAGCCACTTCGTGTCCCGAGCAAGCGAGGCGGGGTCGCAGGAAACATACACAATCTTCTCAGCGGCCAACTGATGAATTCTGGTGATGGTCGCTCTGCCGGCCCCGGCACGCGGTGGGTCAAGGACCACTGCATCGACTTGACGGTCGTCCAAGCCGCCTTGAGCAATGGGCGCGTCTGGACGCTGCAACCATGAACCGATAATCCGGTCGGTCAACCCATTGATGACATAAGCATGCTTGTGCTCATGCAGATTCTTGCGAGCGTCGCGGGAAGCACCCGGGGAAGCTTCGACCGACAACACTGCACCCTGGTCGCCGACCGCGTCGGCAATAAACTTCGAGAACAGGCCCGCGCCGGCATAGAGATCAGCAATGACTTGGCCTGGCTCCAGCTCGAGTTCTTGCATCACGGCGTTGACAAGAGTTGCTGGGGCATCGCGGTGTACCTGCCAGAACCCGTCCCCGGAGATACGAAATGTGTGGGTGCCGTAGTGTTCAGTTTCGACCACTTCGCGCAACCAGGTTCGACCGCGCAGTCGGATCATCTCTAGCGGACCGAATTGTTTGGTCCGAAGACCCACGACAACGGATACTTTTGAGGGCAGGTGGATCATGCGTTTGCGCCACTGCCCCAGGTGGTGTTCGAGCTGTTTTTTGTTTGCCGCAACGGAGTCCAGGGGAAAGATGACCACCAGGACTTCTTCGCCGTGGGAGGGGGTTGCCACCTCGACACGGCCGGCCCCGGTGAAGTCAATATCCCAGAGTTGTAACGCGTCTAATTGGCGAACACCCAGGGGGATGTTGCGCACGGGCACAACGGCGGCTGAACGGTGAACATTCATGGCCAACCGACCGGTGGCCGTGACGGAGAATGCGTTTCTGGTGCGCCAGTGCAATCCAGTCGGTTCATCTTCGGCGATACCAACGACCGGAGCTTCAACATTGAGCTGGCCTATCCGTGCCATCGTGTCACGAAAGACCTGAGCTTTGAGCCGCCGCTGGTGTTCGAGCGTGATGTGACCAAATTCTGCGCCGCCCACCGGAAACCGGCCAGAGGCATGAGCACGGATTGAGTCCGCAAGTTTCCACTGATGGGAGCGTCGAAATTCTGAGGGTCGTACTACCGAGACGGTATCAGCGCGCCAGAACCGGGCATCTTCTCCGCCAGCGGTCACCGCCGCGTTGACAATTTCCCCCGGAATAGCATGCCGAACGAACACGACCCTGCCGTCGTGTCGCGCGACGCAGTGACCGCCATGAGCCATCGCGCCCACTTCCAACGTGAGGATCTGGCCGGCATCTTTATCATGGGCAGCCAGATGCGCGGCAGTCTGAGAACCTGTGCTTGTCATTGATCGGCCTGCTTCAAAGTCGTCTTGTGTGTGGTACTGGGAGTGAACTCGGCAAACCGAATTTCACGTGCTTTTCGTTTATCGCTGTCCCCTCCACCATAGTATCGGTTTGGCTTGTGTGATGTATCACCGTGAAGGTAGGGGTCATATTTTTGGTGCGACTCCGCTCCCACTTGCAGAATCGTCAGTACCACCAATGTCATCATGTGTCATCTGCTGGTCTGCGGTCGGTCGCGACACAAGCCAACCAAACCATAACACCAGCGCGTACAGTGGAACGCCCATCACCAGCCGAGCGGTACCTAGCGCCACGACATCGTCTGCCCAGTACATTGGCAACTGAATGATGAGTCGAGCGGCAAATACCAGGACCATTAATAATGTGGCAATCTGATACTTCCGGCGTCGCACTGGACGCTGCTGCCAGGTGACACCCTCTCCGCGAATCCACCCATAGATCAGGCCCATGATGGGCCACTTGACGGCCATCGAAAGGGCGAATGCCGCCCCATAGGCAGCAGAAATATAAAATCCGATGACGTAATAGCCGCGCGCCTCATTTTGCATCAAGGCCACCGCAGCTGAGACCGCTACGCCGAACACCCCCGCAAGCGCCTGGGTGAGCGGTTGTCGCTGCACCAAGCGCACTACGCTGGCAAGCGCAGCGAGTCCGACAGCCAGAACTGCCGACCAGAACACGTCCGTGGTGCTAATAAAGGTTACTAAAAAGACCAGGGCAGGAACGGTGGCTTCCGCAATCCCGCGTAGTCCTCCGACCGACCCTAAAAGGTCCAGCTGGCCATTTTGAGTGACCGCAGCACGACCAGCCAGCCGCTGAGCAACGTGTTCCAGTTGCTCGTGATTTTCAGTGGGCTCGTCTCCGGCCTTGTGCATCGTGGCTCTCAATTCTGACGTATCTTCGGCTGCGGGTTTCCTAACGGCTCCTACTGGTTCGCGTCTTGTTGTTTCGCCTGTTGGCGTCTGCGGGCTGCTGCCTCACGCATTGCTGCAAGAACGTGCTCTGGTGGGGTCAATTCCAGCATTTGGCGTGCTGGGAGCGGTCGGTCCCCGCGATCGATCACGGTCTCCTTCAGAATGTCGTATAAGACCGCGGCTTCGCTTTGTTTCAGCGCTGCCCTCCCCATAATCATTGCACGAATCATCCAGCGTGGGCCATCAATCCCAAGAAATCGGGCGGGCCTTTCACCTTGTCGACCATCGGGCAGTTTCGCGGGGATTCGTATCAGTAATTCTGGCCCAAATTCACCGTCTTCGAGCGTGACTTTTGCACCTTTCGCGCTTTTGTTCTGCTGGAACATTTCTTGGCGAATCTCATCCCACTGACCACCAGATCGTGGCGCTGCAAATGCTTGAATTTGCAAGGTCGAGTTGTCATGCACGGCCGAAACAGCAAACACCTTCTGGTTAGTTTGTTCCTGTTCGAGTCGATAGGACACATTCTTGCGGAGGGGGACTTTCACCGCACCCAGGTCCATATACCCTTTACTGAAATCTTTCGTGTCGACTTCGGAAATATCAAACGGCCCGTCAGGGCGAGTGTCACCGACGGGATCGTCTTCATCCTCTCGTAGGTGTTCCGGCAACACCACAGTCTCGGCTTGCACGTGTCTGTTGCGACCAAAAAGCATCGTAGCGCAATCTCCTTTAAGTTCTTTTGACCGTACCGCAGGTTAGCGGCCTGAGACAAAGCCTCCGGTAGACCCGAAGCCGGCATCCCGGCGCGCTGAGTCAGGAAGTTCGTCCACTACCGTAAACGTTGCTTGGTACACCGGTTGGATAACCAGTTGTGCAATTCGTTCGCCGCGTTGTAGATGAATGGTCTCGTTCGGGTCGAGATTGATCAGCGGGACTTTGACTTCTCCGCGGTATCCCGCATCGATCGTACCTGGAGCATTCACTACACTTAGGCCCGCCCGGACGGCTAACCCAGATCTCGGGTGGATAAAACCCGCATACCCGGTGGGTATCGCAATGGCAATCCCGGTGGGAACTAACTCGCGTTGTCCCGGTCGGAGCACCACGTCTGTGGTGGTGGACAGATCGGCACCAGCATCACCGGGCAACGCATACTGCGGTGGAGAGATCGCCTCGTCCAATACTTTAAGCTCGATGCGGAGCTGATGCGGTGATTCAAGATGATCAGAGGTCATCGGTGGCACCTTGTACTTTCTTCTGACTACCGGGCATTACCATCGGCTCATATTCTAGCCACCGGCAGCCTCGCATTCTGAAATGGCAGGCGATTCACCCCAAGCTGTAAGCTGGAGAGTATGACAGAACATGCTGACAAGCGAATTGGGCCGGGCGGGTCCCCGATCATCTACCACGAGACCTTACGTCCAACCTGGTCGATGTGGTTAATGGTGATTATTGCCGCGGCCCTCGGCTGGCTCACGCTAGCACCGTTGAGCACCGGGTGGGGCATCGCTTCCGGGATTGTGGTGGCTGCCGTGGCCGTTTTTGCCCTGTTGGCATCCCAAAGCGATATCACCGTTACCACTACTCACTTGCAAGTTGGCCGCGCCAGCATCGAGCGCGAGCATGTCGGGGAAGTTACCGGATATGTGGGAGATGCAGCCTTCCAGCAGCGCGGACAGAAACTGCACGGCTTGGCTTACCTCCACTTGCGCAGTTGGATTAAACCGGTGGTGCGCATCCAGATCGAAGACCGCCAAGACCGGACGCCGTATTGGCTTACCTCAACGGCTCGCCCCGAGGAGCTCGTGGAAGTTCTTGACGGCACGATGTATGTCGAAGAACAATCTGAGAACGTCCGCGATGAGGACATCCCCCAGTGGCTTATCGATGCCGAGCGTGCGCAACTCGAAGCGGAGCGCGCTGACGAACAGCAGAAGTAACGTGTAGTGGCGTTTAAACACTCAAAGGGGCGACCGTGGTGACACACGGGATCGCCCCTTTGAAGTTCTAAAGTTTAGATACGTTTCGTGCTGTGCACTCCGGCGGTATTAGCCTTCGCAGTCAGTGCAGTAGAGCATACCGTTTTCTTCCAGCGCAACCTGAGAGCGGTGGCGCACCAGGAAGCAGGAAGAACAGGTGAACTCATCCGACTGGGCCGGCAAGACGGTGACTTGCAATTCTTCGTCTGACAGGTCAGCACCGGGCAGCTCAAAGCCTTCTGCTGCTTCGGCTTCATCTTCGTCGACAACAGCAGATTGCGTATCAGTTCTGCGTGCCTGCAGCTCCTCGATCGAGTCCTCGCGAAGCTCTTCGTCGTTCTTGCGGGGGGCGTCGTAGTCCGTAGCCATGAATCTCGCATTCGGTTAGGTTTCACATCAGCTTTTGATGCATTCGTTCGGATGGTGCTCTACGTTGTATCACGAAGGAAGACACCTGTGAGCCAGATTCACCCTGGGCGGATTGTGGCTC